>CBDUZY010000027.1:0-12985 GCA_965371825.1 uncultured bacterium | reverse complement strand
TCTGCCTGGGCGGAACTTGTCAGAGCGGGACTGCGCTGGATTGCGACGACTCCAACCCCTGTACGGATGACCTGTGCAACCCGGTTATCGGTTGCCAGAACGTAGCCGACAACGGCAACTCCTGCGACGACGGGAACGTCTGCAACGGCGCGGAAGCGTGTGTCAGCGGTTCGTGCCAGGGCGGGTCGCCGCTCAGTTGTGGTGACTCGAACCCGTGTACGGACGATTCGTGCGATCCGGCCTTGGGCTGCCAGAACACTCCGGACGACACGAACTCGTGCGACGACGGCGATGTCTGCAACGGTAGCGAGACCTGCCTGGGCGGATCGTGCCAGAGCGGCACGTCGCTCGACTGCGACGACTCCAACCCCTGCACGGACGACACCTGTAATCCAGCTACCGGTTGTCAGAACACTCCGGACGATGGCAACTCGTGCGACGACGGAAACGTCTGCAACGGTTCGGAGTTCTGTTCGGGAGGCACTTGCCAGGGCGGTACGCCGCTTGACTGCGACGACTCGAACGCCTGCACCGACGACTCGTGCGATCCGGCGTCGGGCTGTCTGAACACGCCGGACGATGCCAACTCGTGCAGTGACGGCGATGTGTGCAACGGCATCGAAACTTGCTTCGGAGGCGTCTGTCAGTCGGGCACGCCGCCGACCTGCGATGATTCCAACCCGTGTACGGACGACACGTGCGATCCGATCAGCGGATGTCAAAACGCACCTGACGACACAAACTCTTGCGACGACGGGAATGTCTGTAACGGGGCCGAGGTCTGCTCCGGCGGAATCTGTCAGAGCGGGACGGCGCTGGACTGCGACGACACGAACCCGTGCACGGACGACACGTGTGATTCGCTCATCGGTTGTCAGAATGTCAACGACGACAGCAATTCCTGCGACGACGGCGACGTCTGCAACGGTCTGGAGACCTGCGCGAGCGGAATCTGTCAGAGCGGAACGGCGCTCGATTGCGACGACGCAAACGCTTGTACCGACGACTCGTGCGATTCGCTGAGCGGATGCCAGAACGTGGCCGACGACGCCAACTCGTGCGATGACGGCGACGTGTGCAACGGGTTCGAGCTGTGCTCGGGCGGGATTTGCCAGTCCGGGTCGTCGCTGGTTTGCGACGATTCCAACCCCTGTACGGATGATTCTTGCGACCCCGTCTCCGGCTGCCAGAACGTCGTTGACGACACGAACTCGTGCGATGATGGTGACGCCTGCAACGGGTCGGAAACATGTCTTTCGGGAGCATGTCAATCCGGTAGTCCGCCGGACTGTGACGACTCCAATCCTTGCACGGACGACTCCTGCGACCCGGCACTCGGCTGCCAGAACGTGGCCGACGACGCCAACTCGTGCGACGACGGCGACGTGTGCAACGGCGTGGAGCTGTGCTCGAGCGGAACGTGTCAGAGCGGATCGCCGCTTACCTGCGACGACTCCAACGAATGCACCGATGATTCCTGTGACCCGATAACGGGCTGCGTGAACACGAACAACACGAACACGTGCAGCGACGGTGACCCGTGTACTTCGGACGACGTGTGCGCCGGTGGTACGTGCGCCGGCACGTTCATCCCCGGTTGCCAGAACTGCTCCACGAATCCCGACTGCGACGACAACAACGTGTGTAACGGCGTCGAGCTCTGCTCGGGCGGGACGTGCCAGAGCGGTACGCCGCTGGCCTGCGACGACGGGAATATCTGTACGGACGATTCGTGTAATCCGGTGAGCGGCTGCGCTAATGTCAACAACACGGCATCCTGCGGAGACGGAAACGCCTGCAACGGAGCCGAGGTTTGCTCGGGTGGATCGTGTCAGAGCGGAACGCCGCTGAACTGTGACGACGGAAACGTGTGTACCGATGATTCGTGCGATCCCGGTTCCGGTTGCCAGAACGTGGCGAATGACGCCAACTCGTGCGACGACGGGAACGTCTGCAACGGCGCAGAGACCTGCACCAGCGGTGTGTGCCTGAGCGGCACGCCGCTCAACTGTGACGACTCCAATCCGTGCACGGATGACTTGTGCAACCCGGTGATCGGCTGTCAGAACGTGGCTGACAACGGCAACTCCTGCGACAACGGCGACGTTTGCGACGGCGCGGAACGCTGCGTCAGCGGGAACTGCCTCGCCGGAACACCGCTGGTCTGCGACGACGCCAACCCGTGCACGGATGATTCCTGCGATCCGGCGCTGGGCTGTCAGGCGACTCCCGACGACGCCAACTCCTGCGACGACGGCAACGTTTGCAACGGGGCGGAGACGTGCGTGAGCGGCAACTGCGAAAGCGGTGCGTCGCTCGACTGCGATGACGCGAATCCCTGCACCGACGATTACTGCAATCCGACGCTGGGGTGTCTGAACGTCTCCGACAACGGCAACTCTTGTGACAACGGCGACGTCTGCGATGGGGCGGAGATCTGCGTCAGTGGGAATTGCCTCGCCGGAACACCGCTGATATGTGACGACTCCAACCCTTGTACGGACGATCTGTGCGATTCGTTGACCGGGTGCCAGAACGTCAACGACGACACTAATCCGTGCGACGACGGCGACGTGTGCAACGGCCTCGAGCTTTGCGCGAGCGGTACGTGCATGATCGGAACGCCGCTGGATTGCGATGACCTGAATCCGTGCACGGACGATTCCTGCGACACACTGTCGGGGTGCCTGAACGCCGCCAACGATCTCAACTCCTGTGACGACGGGAACCTCTGCAACGGAGCCGAGGTCTGCTCGGGAGGGGCGTGTCAGGGCGGAACACCGCTGGACTGTGACGACCTCAATCCGTGCACGGACGACACATGCGATCCGGTCGGCGGGTGCCAGAGCATCGCCAACAACGGCAACTCCTGCGACGACGGAAACGCATGCAACGGGGCCGAGTACTGTGCGGGTGGATCCTGTCAAGACGGCACGCCACCGAACTGCGACGACTCCAACGCTTGTACGGACGACTCTTGTGATCCGGCCACCGGGTGCCAGAACGTCCCGAACGACGCCAACTCGTGTGATGACTCGAACGCGTGCAACGGTGTCGAGGTCTGTTCGGGCGGAACGTGCTTACCGGGCACGCCGCTCGACTGCGACGACTCCAATCCGTGTACCGACGACTCGTGCCACACCGTTACCGGGTGCCAGAACGTTGCCGACGACGCCAACTCGTGCGACAACGCGGATGTTTGCGATGGGTTGGAGACTTGCTTGGGCGGCGTTTGCCAATCAGGAACACCACTCGACTGCGATGACTCCATCGCCTGTACCGACGACTCGTGCGATCCGGCCGCCGGTTGTCAAAACGTCGCCGACGACTCCAACTCATGCGACGACGGCGACGTGTGCAACGGGTTCGAGCTGTGCTCGGGTGGAGCGTGCCAGAGTGGAACGGCGCTCAACTGTGACGACCTTAACGCCTGCACGGACGACACCTGCAATCCTTTCACCGGTTGTCAGAACACCACTGACGACGCCAATTCCTGCGACGACGGAGACGTGTGCAACGGTCTCGAGACCTGCTCCGGCGGAACGTGCCAAAACGGCACGCCGCTCGAATGCGACGACTCCAACCCGTGTACGGATGACTCCTGCGACGCGTCAGCAGGCTGTCAGAACGTACCGGACGACACCAACTCTTGCGAGGATAGCACGATCTGTAACGGCAACGAGACCTGCCAGGCCGGGGTGTGCACGGCGGGCACGCCCCTGGACTGCGATGACTCGAACCCGTGTACGGATGATTCCTGCAACCCGATATCGGGGTGCCAGAGCGTCCCCGACGATAACAACTCGTGCGATGACAACGACGTCTGCAACGGCTCAGGGGCATGCCTGGACGGAGCATGTCAGGGCGGAACGCCGCTGGTGTGCGACGACGGCAACGTCTGCACCGATGACTCGTGCGATCCTGGTACGGGCTGTGTGAACACGGACAACACAGCCTCATGCAACGACGGAAACGCGTGTACAACCGCTGACACGTGCGCAACCGGGGCGTGCGTCGGCGGCCCACCGCCCGACTGCGATGACTCGAACTCCTGCACGGATGATTCGTGCGATCCGCTGTTGGGGTGCCAGAGCGCTCCGAACGACTTGAACACATGTGACGACAACAACGCTTGTACGACCAACGACGCCTGCGTTACCGGAGTGTGTACGGGCGGTCCGCCACCGAATTGCGACGACTTGAACCCCTGTACGGATGATTCTTGCGATCCGCTGGCGGGTTGCCAGAGTGTTGCCGACAACACGAACAGCTGTCTGGACGGCGATGCATGCAACGGGACGGAGAGCTGCAGAGACGGCACATGCCGACCGGGCACGGCTCTGACCTGCGACGACTCGAACCCCTGCACGGATGACTCGTGCAGTCCGATTCCGGGGTGTCAGTACGTCGCCAACGATGGCAACTCGTGCTCCGACACAAACGTGTGCGACGGGACCGAGTTCTGTTCGGGCGGCCTCTGTCACAGTGGTACGCCTCTGGATTGCGACGATGGGAATGTGTGCACGGACAACTGGTGTGCCCCAACGGCCGGCTGCCTGCAAGCGGACAACACGGATCCGTGCGACGACAACAGCGCCTGCACGACCGTCGATGCCTGCTCCGGTGGCGTCTGTGTCGGAGCCGTTCCGCTCGACTGCAACGACGCGAATCCATGCACGGACGACACCTGCGAACCGGCGTCCGGCTGCAAGTTCACGGCCGACCCTACCAACTCGTGCGAGGACGGCGATGTATGCAACGGGGCGGAGTTCTGCCTGGCCGGCACGTGCCAAAGCGCGGCTCCTTTGGACTGCAGCGACGGCAACGTGTGCACCGACGATCTATGTGATCCGGAAAGCGGGTGCTCCAACCCCCACAACACGGTGTCGTGCGACGATGGTCTCTTCTGTACCGCCGTGGACACGTGCGTAAACGGTGTTTGCGAGGGATCGGGAGCGGAGTGCGAGGATTCGCTGTGCGATGAAGAGGGCGACCGCTGTGTTCTCTGTTTCACCGGCGAAGATTGTGAGGACAACAACCCCTGCACGAACAACAGGTGTATCGTCGGCGGTTGCCAGTTCCCCGCCAACAGCGAACCGTGCGACGACAACAGCGCCTGCACCCTGGGCGATGTGTGCTCCGGAGGTACCTGCGTCGGCGGTCCACCGCCCGACTGCGACGACCAGAACATCTGTACGGACGACGTGTGCGATCCGGCAATCGGCTGCACCAACGTGTTCAATAGCGCCCCTTGCGACGACGGGCTCTACTGCACGGATACGGACGTCTGCGAGAGCGGTGAGTGCGTGGGCTCGGGGAATCCCTGCAACGACGGCTGGCTGTGCGACGAATCGGGCGAACGCTGCGTTCTGTGTCTTAACGGCGCGGACTGTGAAGACGACAATCCTTGTACGCACAACCGGTGTATCGTCGGGGCGTGTCAGTATCCCGCGAACTCCGAGCCCTGCGACGACGGCCTGTTCTGCAACGGCCTAAACGACGTATGTTCGAACAAGACCTGTGTCGGATCGGAGGATCCGTGTCCGGGGCAAATCTGCGACGAGACGAACGCCGTCTGCGTCGATTGCCTGTCTGACGCCGACTGTGACGACGAGAACGCCTGCACCGACGACTCTTGTGACGCCGGGGCGACGTGCCAGAACGTCGTCAACGACTCCAACCCGTGTGACGACGGTTTGTTCTGTACGGCGACGGATGTGTGTTCCGGTGGAGTGTGCGTCGGTTCCGGCGACACCTGCGGAGGCGTCGTCCCGTGCGACGAAGAGTTCGATATTTGTGGAGGGTGTGTGCCGCCGACAGCCGTCGGGTCCGGGTGCCGCTACCTCACAATCACGCCCCCGGACATGGCGTCGCTTCCAATGGCGATTGTAGTCGAGGGCGCGGCGGACGACCCGGATGTGGCATGCGTCTCGGCCTATGTGCAGAGTCACTGCCAGGGCGGGCCGAACGACGGCATGGTGTGCGCGTCTGACGCCGATTGTCCGATGGAATGCGTGGGCGGCGTGGACGACGGATTGCCGTGCTTCAGCGTCCTGGAGTGTTTCGGCGGGTGGTGTACGGGGCATTGTGACTCCGGCGGACTGGGCGACACACCGGTCTTCATGACGGCGGCTGAATGGGCGGCGGTCTCGGTCCGCGACGAGACCATCAGGCCCGACACGACCTATTCGGTGAAAGTAGTGTGCGACTACGGGACCGGCACCGTCGAGTCTGCCGGATTCGACGTGACGACCAGACCCTGGGGCGACGCGGACGGGAACGGCATCATCGACGTAATCGACGTCGCCACAACCGTCGACGTCGTCAAGCTGCTATTCTCGGAGGCCGCGACGTTCGAAGGGGCCAACGTTTGGGACTGTGCCATGAGCGACGGCGTGAATGTCCTCGATGTTTCGGTGGTGGTCGACGCGGTCAAGGAAAAGCCGTTCCCGTGCCCGGCGGTCTGCCCATAGGCGGCCGCTGAACACGCCCTATACGAGTTTCCGACCGGTTGGCGCGGGTTGTCGGTGAAGTGGAATATCAGGCTGGTGAAGGCCGGGGCGGCGGCACTGCGTGCACGTTCATGTTGTGTCGGAGTTTAGAGGAACAAAGGTCGGTCGAATCGCATCCCGGCGCCGAGGAGCTTCTGTGACCCCGAGGTGATGACTTCCGTGCGGACAACAGTCACGTAGCAACTTTCGCCCGCCAGGCACGCCGGAGTCACCCCCGCCGTATCGGATAGGCGCACTTCGCAGCGCTGCCCAACAGCAAGACCGTGTGACAACGGCACTCGCAGGTAGAGCCCGCCTTCGCTGACATCTTGGGCCGGACCGCTGAATGCTTGGCCTACTCCATGGCCCTGGACCGTCGCGATCAGGTCCCTGGACACGCGTCGAGAAGCTCGGCGCTCTTCCAAAGGAGGCCTGTCCGCAACGGCGATCGGAATGCTCTGCTCAACTTCCGCCGGGTCGTGCTGTATTGCGGTGGGCATCCACCGGTCTCCCAAAGACGCGAAGCGCCAGCCGTTAGTACGGACGGCTACATCCGATCGACCCACGAGTGAAGCCTATCCGAAGGCCGATCGGGAGCCTCCCAGTATATCGTCACATGCTCGCTTGTCAACAAGTCGCCCCAGACAGATTCCACCTAAATCCCCGCCCATTGCGTGGCACGGCCACCTAAGTGAGTGCCGATCAGCGCTGTTCCGGCGGAGCGAGGTGCCCCGGCAGGTGCTCTCACCGCAGCCGGGCGCCGTCGGACAGCGTCAGCCGACCTTCTCGAAGGGTACCGGCGGCCCACCCAACCAGATCACGGCCCTGGAATGGCGTGTTTCGCCCTTTCGAGTGGAAGAGAGCGGCATCGACGCGGCGTCGCGCGTTGGGGTCGATCAGAGTAAGGTTGGCCTGCTTGCCCACCGCGAACTCCTTGTGGCGGCGCTTCAGGACTCGCGAGGGACCGGCAGTGAGCCAGGCGATGAGTTGCGGCCAATCAGCCAGTCCCGTGGCGATCATCGCCTCGGCGGCGACGCCCAGGGCGGTCTCGAGGCCGACGACCCCGGCAGGTGCCTCCAGAAACCCGACCCCCTTTTCAGCCGCGGTGTGAGGAGCGTGGTCGGTCACGATGCAGTCGATCGTCCCGTCGATCAATCCGCGGCGGCATGCTTCGACATCGGACATCGGCCTAAGCGGTGGGTGCATCTTGGTGTTCGGATCCGCACCGGCGCAGGCTTCGTCAGTCAGTAGCAGGTGATGCGTACACACCTCCGACGTTACCGGGAGGCCGTCGCGTCTGGCTCGCCGAACGAGTTCCACGGTCTTTGCCGTGGAAACGTGAGCGACGTGATAGCGCCCTCCAGTACGGCGGCAAAGCTCTATGTCACGTTCGACCATGGACTCCTCGGATCGTGGATCCAGGCCCGGCAGTCCGACTCGCAGTGACACCTCACCTTTGTGCATCACTCCACCGGCGGAAACCGCACTGTGCTCGCAGTGCTGAATCAGCAGTGCATCGAGCTTCTCGGCACGCTCGAAGGCCTCCAGCATCACCGTATCGTTCTCCACGCCGTCGCCGTCGTCACTGAGCGCCACTGCACCGGCCTCCAGAAGGGCGGCGAAGTCGGTCAGCTCGTCGCCCGATCGCCCTCGGGTGATCGAAGCAATCGGGGCCACCTCGCAGTGCGCTGCCTGTCGGGCCCGATCAAGAACGAACCGAATACTCTCCGGCTCGTCAAGTGGCGGGGAAGTGTTCGGCATGCAGGCGACGAACGTGAAGCCCGCCGCCGCCGCCGCCGCGGTTCCCGTCTCGATCGTCTCCTTGTGGACCTGACCCGGTTCGCGCAGGTGAACGTGCAAATCCATGAGCCCCGGGCAGACGATCCAACCGGATGCGTCGACTACCCTTGCGTCCGCCCGCGGACTCGCCGCAATTGCACCGTCGACTATGGCTACATCGGCGACCTCGTCGCGCCTCGAGACCGGATCGATTACGCGGCCACCGCGGATAAGAATCTCGCTATGCTCGGAAACCGTCAGCTTGGGCATGGCAGGGGAACTCCTCACGATTGTCGGCCACGTTTTCACGGCGGTACCGTTGCGTTAGTATAACCACGGTCGAACCGGCGTGTCCATTGCAGGGTTGCGAGACCCCGCCGCGGGAGTGCTTTTCTCTGGGAGGAGCCGAACATGTGCTTCAACAGTCTTCGACGATTCATCAGAGGCATCGGTGTCAAGACGGCGCCTCGCGCAACTGGACGCCGCGGTAGAGCCCGAACGGCGGTGCTCATCGCAGGCGCATGGCTGACGACCGTCGTACCCGCGGGCGCGGCTGCGCAGGTCGGTGCCGACAAAGCGGACCTGGTCGTCCTTAACGCGAAGGTCTGGACGGGCACATCGGCAGGTAACGCGCGACCCGCGGACAGGCCGCCGCCAACCGCTCTCGCCGTGGTTGACGGGTCGATCGTCGCCATCAACACGGATGGGTTGATCGGAACACTCATAGGGCCTGGGACTCAGATCGTCGACGCCCGCGGGCGGTTCCTTATGCCGGGTATCACCGACAGCCACACGCACATCATCAGCGGCGGCATGCAGCTCAATCGTCTCGGTCTTCGCGAGGTGAATAGCCGCGAGGAGTTCGTCAAGGCTGTGAAGTCGGCGGCGAAGGCGAAGAAGCCCGGCGAGTGGGTGCTGGGAGGGCGGTGGAGCGTCGAGAGCTGGACCAACCCGCAACCGCCGCGTGCCGAGTGGCTCGATTCGGTTACCGGAGAGACCCCGGTGTTCCTCTCGCGGATGGATGGACACCAGGCGCTGGTGAACTCGACCGCGTTGCGGCTGGCGGGGATCGACGCGTCGGGACCGGCGGACCCCGTCGGAGGGGAGATCGAACGGAATCCCGAGACGCGAGAGCCGACCGGGATCTTGAAGGAATCAGCCATGGGTCTCGTCAGCCGGCTGATCCCCGACGCCTCGCCCGACCAGCGCTACGAGGCGTTCCGGCGGGCGATGGAGCATGCCAATTCGCTCGGTGTCACCTCGGTTCACGACATGTCCGTCAGATCGGATATCGACGTGTTCCGTCGAGCCAGGGAAGAGGGCACGCTGACCCTGCGTATCACCACTTACCTCTCGATGGGCGACTGGTCCGACCACATCGACGAGGTGGCCCAGCTGCAGACGAGCTATAACGACAAGATGCTGACCATCGCCGGATTCAAAGGCTTCATGGACGGATCGTTGGGCAGCCGCACCGCATACATGCGTGAGCCGTTCAGCGATTCGACGGCCGACACGCCGTATCCGCGCGGGCAGCTTACGGCCTTTGCCGTGTCCACCGAGGCGTTCCGCGACAAGGTCGTCCAGGCTGATGCCCGCAAGATGCAGCTTGCGGTCCATGCCATAGGCGACGAGGCGATCCACCTGCTGCTGAACGCCTACGAGACGGCGCGGAAACGAAACGGTCCGCGCGGCGCCCTCAACCGCGTCGAGCACACGCAGCACGTTCTGCCGACGGACATCCCTCGCTTCGCCCGCCTTGGCGTGGTGGCGTCGATGCAGCCGTTTCACAAGGCCGACGACGGTCGTTACGCGGAGAAGGCCATCGGACGCGAGCGCCTCGCGGGTTCCTACGCGTTTCGCCAATTGGTCGACTCCGGTGCGCTCGTGGTATTCGGGAGCGACTGGCCTGTGGTGACGCTCAACCCGTTTGCGGGGATCGACTCGGCTGTCAACGCCAGGACGCTCGCCGGCAAGGTCTGGCTGCCGTCGCACTCGTTGACTGTCGAGGAGGCGCTGCAGGCCTACACGGTAAAGCCGCCAAAGGCCGTGCATCGGGAGGCTGAGCTGGGCACGCTGGAAGTCGGGAAGCTGGCGGACATGGTCGTTCTACGCGACGACCCGCTGACGGTCCCACCGGGTAGCCTCGCAGACATCAAGGTGGCCTACACGATCGTGGGAGGGAAGGCCGTTTATCCCCCCGCGCGGACACGGAAGTAGTTCGGCGCGGCGGAGCGCGCGGTGCGGTGCTACCGGATGTGTGACGTGAGGGCTACGAGCGCCACGTTGTACGCGGCGTGACAACCGGCCGCCGACGCGTAGCCTCGGTACCAAAAGACCATCGCGAGATAGACACCGGCGATAGTGCGGAACGCGAATCGGACCGCGTCGAACGCCTCCATTCCGATCGGACGGTGGTGGTGTGCCGCGAAGGCGAGAGACGAGACGACCACCGCGACGATCGCGACGGTGCGGCGCGGGAGGCCCATCAAATCCGCACCGATCATCAGCATCGCGGAGATGAGAATCAGACGAAACACCAGTTCCTCGTAGATGCCCGCGCCGATCCCGAGCACTATCCCGTCGAGCAGTGGAGGACGGCCGCCCTCGAACGCCACGAGCGGCGCCGTCCAGTTCAACACCAGCAGCGGCGCCGCAAGGGCCGCAGATTCGACGTACATCCACCCCACACGGTGCCATCGCACCGACCAGGATTCACCTGAGGCCGCCTGTGTAGCCATCAGGATGACCACAATCGCCAATGCGGGCACCCACACTCCGACATGCCCGAAGAGTTCGAGGAAGCGCCAGAAGAAATCAAAAGCAACGACGCGCGTCTGGCTGGAAGGCGAGGCCAGTTCGTGGAAGGCGATTAGCGGCAACAGAAAGACGAGCATGTCCACTGGGCGAGCGAGGACGCCGCGTCCAGCTAGGCCGGATCGAAGTAGACCCTTCGCCGTGGTCGTCGACTTGTCCGGCTTCATCTTTCCCTGTTGTGACCGAGCCATCGTCCGCGTATCGTGCCGACTTTGCGGTTTCGTGCAAGCGCAGCGGACCCTCCAAAGAGAAATGACATCACGCGGCTTCGGTAGAGACGAAACCCAAGGACATCGCCTGTGAGTACTGCGCGTCGGACAATCCGCGAAATCTACGGACGACTCGAGCGGGCGTACGGTCCTCAGCACTGGTGGCCGGCACGGACCGCGACGGAGGTCGCCGTCGGCGCAATCCTCACACAGAACACCGCCTGGAAGAACGTTGAACGGGCCGTCATAAACCTGCGGGAAGCGGGCGTGCTGTCGTGGAACGCCCTGCGCAAACTCTCCGAACGAAAGCTGGCGACACTGATCCGACCGGCGGGAACCTACCGCGTCAAGGCACGGCGGCTGAAGGCGCTGGTGAATCGCATTTGTGATGACCACGGAGGATCGTTGAGAAGGCTTCTTGCGGGTGATCTGGAATCAGCCCGCCGGCGACTGCTCTTGATCCACGGGATCGGACCGGAGACGGCCGACGCCATCCTTCTTTACGCTGCGAATCGGCCGACCTTCGTAGTCGATGCGTACACCAAGCGCGTACTCAGGAGGCACGGCGTGGTCTCCGATTGTGACGACTACGAGAAGATCCAAGGGCTGTTTCATACGGCGCTGGAGCCTGACTCCAAAGTGTTCAACGAGTACCACGCCCTGCTCGTCGCAGTCGGCAAGCGGCACTGCCGGGCCCGCGCCCAGTGTGAGAGTTGCCCGCTCGCGGCGATGCCCCACGATGAGATGCTATAGCAGACCGCAGACGACTGTAGCGTCGCCTTCGCTATGTCACCGTTTCGTAACACACGTGTTGTGACAAGCATTCGCCGCCATATCCGCCTTGTCGGGCTGCATTCCACTCGCTACTCTGCAATTGGGTACGAGATGCGGTCCTGATGCGGGACCCGCGGAGCACTATGAGCAAGAGGAGGAACGTTATGCGCTATGGTTTGATTCGTAGGATTTCGAGGGCGGTATTAGGCCTGACCCTCATTTTGGCATTCACGGCCGCACCCGTGGGGTGTGCTCACTCCCATTGGGCTCCCTGCGCTTCGAAGTGCAAGTCGGGATGCCCGAAGGGCGGCTGCAAGGGCTGCAAGGACAAAGCCGGCTGCAAGAAGGCCCAGGGCAAGTGCCCGCCGGGGTGCACCAAGCCCTGTTGTAAGAAGGCCCAGGGCAAGTGCCCGAAGGGTTGCACCAAGCCTTGCTGCAAGAAGGTGTAATTCGTGTGACTCAGTTGACCGGGAACACGCGCCCGATTTGGCAGAGTGAAGCTCGCTGATTTCGGCAGATACCCGGCGCTGCAAAGCACGTAAGATCATACTCGAGGCGGCACGGTCAGACGGGCTTTGCGACCACCGCGGGCAACCGCGCACGGTCGCGAGCGTTTGGCCGTGCCGCTTTGCTGCGCAGGGATGTAGGGTGCATCCTGCCCGGGTGGCCCATGTCCTTGGGACATGGGAGACTCGATGATGGATGTCCCGGCCTGCCATCGTCTGTGCTATTCGCTCACGGTCTCCCCCACCTCCGAAGGGATGTAGGGTGCATCTTGATGCACCATAACTACTGCGTGATCTTCCGGAGTCGGTGGGCTGGCATCTGGTGACAGGCAGTGTCACATTCCGGCCGCTTATGACTTGAACCGCCGGACTTTCTTGTCGGTGATGAGCATGTCGACGTGGCGATCGA
>CBDUZY010000026.1:0-13285 GCA_965371825.1 uncultured bacterium | reverse complement strand
CTCCATGATCGACGGGATATCGGGGGGGCTGGCCTAACAGGCAGGTCCCCGGGGAAGGCGTACGTTGACTCCGGCGCCACCGGGCAAACCAATAGGACAGAATGGAGCCCTCGCGGTTCTACGCAGCCCGGCTTGACCGGTACTGATCGAAGAACAGGTCGAGCGCGGCGTCCGCAATCCCCCTAACCGCGGTCTCCACGGCGGTAACGACGTCGTTTTGGAAATCGGGACAGCCACCCATTAGAAGCGGCAACATGCCAAACATTACCACCACCGTTAGCCGATGGCGGCGCCTAATCCTTCTGTCCGAGTCCGTCACCTTTGCTCTCCCTTGGGGAGGCCGCCGGAAAATGGCCCTAACCGACCGTACTCCCGCAGAGTCCCTTTGGCAACCGGCGTTCCTAGAACCAAGGTGCGTGCGTCCGCCGGAACCCGGCCGGGTGACCCATCTCCGGCATGTGACTTGCCGCTTGTCTTCGGGCCGCCCCCGGCAGAAGCGCAATACCGCTGTGCGCTATCTTCAGTTCGGTGGACGGTGCACGCGCTGCACTTGGAGTTGACGTTAAGAGTGACTGGCAAACGCAATGGCCGGAAGCGAGGGCGTGCCGCCTACGGCAGGCGTCGCAACGGCAGCAACGATAAGTCGCCCCCGCCGCCGCGCCGCGGAGTCGGCCCGGAAGACATGGCGCCGATCTGCTGTGCGGGAGCCGCCGATTCCAAAGCCTTCGCCCCGATCCTGCGCCGCCAGCCTTTTCGGCTGGTGATCCCGATCGCAGTGGCGTGTGTCTTCACCGTCCTCTTTGTAGGAGCCGAGGTGATCGAGCACCGTCTCTTTCCCAGCATGTCCATCGGGTTGCGACACGCTCTGCTGACCGTGCGCGCCGGCATCGTCACGGTAGCGGCCAGTCTGATCGTGTATTTGCTGATGCGTCGCCAGAACCAACGGCTGTCGGCGACGGCGGAGACGGTCAGCCAGTTGTTGGAGTCCTCCCAGGCGGATCCCCTTTCCCACGCCCGCTTTGAAAACCCCCACCTCGTACACTGCCGGGACGTGGTCGATTGTGACCAATCGCATTGCCCCATGTACGACTCGCCAAACGAGCGTTGCTGGCAGGCTATGGGGTTAAGGCGTGCTTCCTTCGACCACGAAACCCCGGGAATGGAGATCCAGAGGTGCCACGAGTGTAACGTCTATCGTCTGTCCTGCCCGGACAAGCTGACGGAGCTGGGTGAGAGTTTCAACAACCTGATGTTCTTGCTCGAACAAGAGGCGACGCACATGGGGCGAATGCGCGATCAGATGGCGGAAGGCGAGAAGATGTCCGCAATCGGCCAGGTCGCCGCCGGTGTCGCTCACGAGGTGGGCAACCCCCTCTCCAGCATCTCGTCGATCGTGCAGATGCTCAAGCGAAAAGGTGCGGCGGCGTCGATGGTCGAGCAACTCGACCTCATCGAAACGCACATCAGGCGGATTTCGACGATCGTCAAGCAACTGGTCAGCCTGTCCCGCCCCAGCACCGAGCGGTGGGAGATGGCCGACGTCGGCTGGATTCTGGAGGAGGTCGTGCGTCTTATCGGCTTCGACCGCCGTGCCCGGAACGTGGAGATCGATTTTCAGCGGCCGCAGCTTCCCGGTCTTACGTGCGCTTTGAAAGGCGAACTTCAGCAGGTCTTTCTCAACCTCTCACTCAACGCCCTGGATGCGATGCCCGACGGCGGAACGCTGACCATAAGCGCCTCGGAGAAGCTGGGTGGCATCGCCGTGCGAATCCGGGATACAGGAGTAGGAATCACCGAGGAGGCGGCGCGGCGTGTGTTCGAGCCGTTCTTCACGACCAAGGACCCGGGCCAGGGAACCGGGCTCGGTCTGGCGGTGTCCGATAGGATCGTTCGGAAGCACGGAGGAGCGATCAACTTCACGTCCCCGGCGGGGGGAGGTACCGAGTTCATCGTTGCAATCCCGAGGCTGCGAAAAAAACCGGAAAACTGAGATGGAACAAGCCACAGTACTCTTAGCTGATGATGAAGAGACCCTTCGCGAGAACCTAGCCCAGGTTCTAAGAGAGGAGGGGTTCAACGTTCTAGCTTGTCATGACGGTGCGGAGGCCCTTCGGGCCCTTAGGGCCAACAGCGTCGACGCGCTGATCACTGATCTACGCATGCCCGGTGTAAGCGGGATGGATTTGATCGACCACGCCCTCAAACTCGCCCCGGACGCCGTCAAGATGGTGATCACCGCCTTCGGAGAGGTCGACACCGCGGTCGAAGCGATGAAAAAGGGGGTTCGCGACTATATCTGCAAGCCGCTCATCCTGGACGAGGTGATCTTCAAGCTGAAGCGCCTGCTGGCCCATGACGACCTCGCTCGTGAGAACAAGCGTCTCAGAGAGGAGATCCGTCACACACACGACACCTCGGGCATAGTAGGCACGTCGCGGTCACTGACGGCCATCAAGGAGACGATAGGTCGGGTCTCGAACACCGTGAGCAACGTTCTGATCTCCGGCGAGAGCGGGACCGGCAAGGAGATCATCGCCCGGGCGATCCACTACTCCGGCGATACGCGGGATAAGCCCTTCGTAGCAGTGAACTGCGGCGGTCTGGTGGAGACGCTCGTGGAGAGCGAGCTGTTCGGATATCGAAAGGGCGCCTTTACCGGCGCCGAGGCGGATCACGCGGGCTATTTCGAGGAAGCGAATCACGGAACTCTGTTCCTCGACGAGATCTCGAGTCTGCCGTACACGAGCCAGTCGGTTCTGTTGCGGGCCATCGAACAGCGCGCCGTTACCCGAGTGGGCGAAAGTCGCCCTCGGCCGGTGCACATTCGGATAATCGCCGCAACGAACCGCGACCTCGCTAAGGCGATAGAGGGGGGCGAGTTTCGCGAGGATCTCTACTATCGGCTCAACGTCATTCACATCAACATCCCCCCGCTTCGAGATCGCCGCGAGGATATCCCCCCGCTAATCGAGCACTTCCTACATAAGTACAACGCGGAGCTAAAATGCAACTGCCCCGGTTTCACGCCGGAGGCCATCGAAACGTTGACGAACTACCGATGGCGGGGCAACGTGCGCGAGCTCGAGAACATCGTCGAGCGGGCCTTGATCTTCGCCAACGGCGATCCGGTGAGGGCCGACGATCTGCTACTCACGGTCGGATTGGGGCACAAGCCGGAGGAGTTCACGTGGGACCTCCGTAGCACGATGCGTGAGTTCGAACGGCAGCACATAATGAAAGTGCTCGTGGCCCAAGGGGGCAGCAAGGTCGATGCGGCGCAAGTACTCGGCATCGGTCTTTCGAGCCTGTATCGGAAGCTCGACGAACTCGGTATTCTGAAGGCGTCACCGGAGCCCACCGCAAGCTGAAAAAGATCCTCGGTGCGTGTGGTGGCGAGGCTCCCGTCCCGATCACCGCTTCGACCCCGCAGTGAACGAAGAGCGTGAGAGAACGGCATGAACCACAGTAATCGTACGGAAGGGGATCGGCGGCCGAGGTTTGGATCGGTCCGCGCGTCGCATCTCTTCCCAGCTTTTTGCGTGCTTCTGACGGCGTCCGCGGCGGCGCAGCATCCGGGACGCATGATGCACCCACCCATGCCGGGTGAGAAGCTCTTCTTTCACCTCCGCATGGAACTCACCGACGGTCCCGTTACGTTCGATACTCCGTTGGAGTTGGACTCACCGCTCGGCGAGGCGAAGCTCAATCAGACGATCGAACTGCCCGCGCCGTGCGAACCAATCCGAGTCGTAAGTTACTTACCCTCGGCGACAATGGAGCAGAAGGTAGTGCCGGAAGACGGGGGGCGGGGCAGGCCGGCAATCGAGCTTTTCATTTCGGGTCCAACACAGTCATACAAACGTTGGTTGATCGCCGACGACCCCGATCGCAACAGGCTTGTCAGTTTCATCGGTACGTGGCGATACATGGCCGTCGCCGATCGTGGTCAGCGTGACGAGTTGCTCAAACAGTTCGAGACGGAGTTCACCCGCGGGCCCCGGATTACCGTAAGTCGACCCGGTGTCGAAGGAGTGCACGAGTTCGACCTCAGTGTCGGCACGGTCCAGAGGATAGGCGATCTGGACTGCACGGTGCGCGTTCTCGAATTCTATCCGCACTACGCGATGGACAGAGAGACGATGACGCCGACCAACAGATCCGACCGGCGGCAGAACCCGGCCGCCCACATCGAGATCGAACATCGCGACGTTACGGAGCGCCGTTGGGTGTTCTCGAAGTTCCCGGAGTTCACCGCGGATCCCACAAGCGGACTACCCTTCCGAATCACGCTCGACTGTCCGGTCGAGAGTACGCGTGCCGTTCCGGACTTCGCGTTGGTGACGGTAGCGGGCAAGAAGACCGAGGCCTGGACGCGAGACGACGGGAAAACAACCACAAGCCCGCTACGGGTCAAGGAGTCCGTACCGATTCCGGGTTCGCGGTACGGCTTTTCGATCACCGCTTTCGTCCCGGCCGGCAGGATGGTTGAACGATTCGTCCGCGCGGAACCCGGCAAAGGCGTGCCGGTTATCTTGATCCAAGTTCCCGGCGAGGCCGAAACGCAGACCGAACTGTGGCTCGAGAGCGGTAAGCCAAGGACTGTGTTAACCCCGCATGGGGTGTTGACCGTGTCGTTCGGCCCACGACCAAGCCAGCCGACCGGAGCGCATCCATGACCGCGCAACCGATGGCCCGGCGCGTCGAGTCTTACTTCGGCTTGCCCTCGGTTGGGGCGCTCGTTGTTGCGCTTTGGGCTCCGTGGGCGCTGGCGCAGTCGCCGAAGGACTACGAGGGTAACTGCACGGACGCGGCGTGCCACGGTAAGTACACGAGACTCCCCGTCGTTCATTCCCCGGTCGAGGACGGCTCCTGTGACGCTTGTCACGAGCAGCGGCCGGGCGAGATCCACAAGTTTCAACTTACCGGTGAGTCACCTGACCTCTGCTATGAGTGCCATGACGAATACGAGGGCAAGGTGATCCACGACCCGATTGCGGGTGGAGAGTGTCTAACCTGTCACGACCCTCACGGCGGCAGAGCGAAACGCCTGCTGACGTCGGACACGGTGGGAGAACTGTGTGCCGAGTGCCATGAGGAGATTACCGAGGATTTGGCTTATCTTCACGGCCCGGCGGCTGCCGGAGAGTGCACGACCTGCCATAAGCCGCACGAGTCCAACGAAGCCAAGCTGTTGGTCGCGTCGGGTCGCGCTCTTTGCACAGAGTGTCACACGACAATCGCCGACAGGATCAAGGGGGCTAAGTTCAACCACGCGCCCGTGGAGGACGGATGTACAGACTGCCACAATCCGCACGGGGCGGACAACAAGCTCATGCTGGCGAGTGCCGTCCCGGATATGTGCGTCGACTGTCACGACGAAATCGGCGAACTGATGGAAGACGCCACGGTGTCACACTCGCCGGTCTCGACCGGCAAGTCCTGCTCGACTTGCCACGACCCCCACGCTTCCGGCTGGAAGGGCATGCTGCAGAAAGCGCCGATGGAGCTGTGCCTGACCTGTCACAACCAGGAGATCGCGATCGAGCGGGGCAAGGTGGCGAACATCGGCGAGGGATTGAAGAAGCACGCCAACCATCACGGACCGATTCAGGACGGAGAGTGCCAGCCGTGCCATGATCCTCACGGGGGCAAGCGCGCCGCCCTGCTCACTGCAGCCTATCCGCCCAAGTTCTACGCCCCGTACAGCGAGGACGAGTATGCGCTCTGCTTCGAATGCCACGAAGTCGAAGCGTTTGAAGACGAACAGACCGAAGACGCGACCGGATTCCGCAACGGGAAACGGAACCTCCACTACCTGCACGTGAACCGGAAAGTCAAGGGGCGAACGTGCAGGGCCTGTCACAGCGCGCACTACACCAGTCATCCCAAGCAGATCGCTGAGGGCGTCACGTTCGGCAAGTGGCGCATCCCACTGAACTTCTCGCCGACCGCAAGCGGGGGCTCGTGTCAACCGGGATGCCACCGGCGTTACCGATACGACCGGGAGCAACCGATCGTCAATCTAGAGTGACATCAGCGCCAACCCGCATAGCCCTATCCGACACACCCACCGGCTGTGTTCCAGGCTTCTCAACACCTGGAAGCAGCGTCGCGACTTTCCCAAAGCTGGGAACACGAGGCTTAGTCGTACCGAACTCGCCTGAACGACGCGTGGGCGCCGAACCCCCGTAACTCGCCGTCAGAGGGGCACTTTCGACACAGAACCAAGCGGATTCGCCTTTCGGTCCAGTCGCGCGGGGAGGTCCGATCCTTCTGGCATAGAGGGTGTAAGGACTGGTAACTGATGGCGGACAGAGTTGCGTGCCGAGAGCGGCGGGCAGCGGCTTTCTTTAGCGCCGCCAGTGGGAAATGGTCAATGTCAGACGGGTTACCGTTGAGGGCCCGTCAGCAGAAGTTGAGGAGGATGGCGATGAAACGGGCGAGCTTGTTGGTTCCTTTGGTCGTGGTGTTCAGCGTGACGTTTGCCGCTGTCGGCGCCATCATTCCGGGCGACAGCTCGAGCTATCCCTCGGTCAGCGTTGTTAATACGCCCCACAACCTGAACAACTATCCCGGGGTGAGTCTGCCCGGCAACCAAGTGTGCATCCCGTGTCACACGCCGCACAACGCGCTACTCTTCGGCGACGAGAACGTCCTGTGGAACCACGCCGAGACCGGCCAGACGTTCGTGATGTACAAGGATGGGGCGACGGAGCAGCCCAGGGGACCGAGCAAGAGATGCCTGGGTTGCCATGACGGCGTAACGGCTATCGACAACTACGGCGGAACCGGCGGAACCGGGATCGTCATCAGCGGGTCGGCTGCCTTGGACGCGGACTTGTCGAACGACCACCCGATTGGTGTCGTGTACCCTTCAGACCCGACCCAGTACCGGGACCCGAGTGGATTCGCTCCGGGGATCAACGGTGGCGACGGCGTTCGACTGGTCACGATCGATGGGGACGATCGCGTCGAGTGTACGTCGTGTCACGAGCCCCACAACAACGGACTTGGCCAGTTCCTGCGTGTACCGTTGCAGGAGAGCTACCTCTGCCTGCAGTGCCATATTAAGTAACGAGGCGGGCTGCAGGTCGGCGGCGGCGTCCGACATGAGACCAAACAAGAGCGCACGGCCCGACGCTTTTCGGGCTGTGTGCTCTTTTTCTTGACCGGGGGGGGGCACTCCTATACGTCCCAGGCGAGGTGGAGCCTGGGGGCAGGCCATCCCAAGCCGCTGCGCGGGCCCACTGGAGCATCATAGCGTTCGTGTTAGAATCGCGTCGGAGGCTGGCGACGGTGGCCACCGCCTCCTCTTCGATGGGATAGCTTTGGGGCATGCGATGATCATTGGAAGCCTCCCGCGCGGACACTCCAACCTTATCCAACCACTCGTGGACAGCCCAGGCGGCGTGCAGGGTCGTGGAGTTGGCGGACGCATGCCCGATGCTCATCAACCGGTCTTCGGACGGTACGTTGTGCTGCTCGGTTTCGCGATCTGTACGATCACCGGCTGCCAGCAGGTACAGACGAAAGAACAGCACCATCTGTTCTTCCCATTGCCGCCGGCCAAGCCCCGGGTCCAGTTTCTGACATGGGCGAGCGGTGCTTCGGAGCTCGAGGCCAGCCGCGGGGCATTCCAGACGTTCGTCTTGGGCGAAGAGCCGATGGCACACAGGGTCATCCACAAGCCTTACGGCATAGCGGCGCGGGACGGCGTCGTTTACGTTTGCGATACGAAGGGGCTGAGCCTGGCCCGCTTGGATTACAGGAACCACACATACTCCGTGCTCGGGACCAACGGGGCCGGCCGTCTTCGCAAGCCTCTCAACATCGTGATCGACCCGCGGGGTTACAAGTTCGTGGTCGACTCCGTGCGAAAGCAAGTCGTCGTATTCGGTCCCGACGACAAATACGTCACCGCCTTCGAGGTGCCGGAACCGTGTCGCCCGGTCGACGTTGCTCTCTTCGGCGACGAACTCTACGTGCTCGACAACGATGAGAGCTGCCAGATCGTGGTACTCGACCGCGTGACCGGCGAGGTCCTACGGACTTTCGGCGGACCGGGCGGCGAGCCGGGCACGTTCAGAATCCCCAACAGCCTCGCGATAGGCCCAGATGGGTTCCTCTACGTAAGCGACACGCACAACTTTCGCATCCAGAAGTTGACGCTCGAGGGCGAATCGGTGTGGATGCGGGGGCAACCCGGTTACATGCTCGGACAGTTCGGACGCCCGCGTGGGGTACGTGTAGGTCCGGACGGGACTCTGTACGTCGTTGACGGCGCTACCGAGATTGTGCAGATGTTCAACGAGAAGGGGCAGACTTTGATGCGCTTCGGCGGTCCGGGTGACGCCCCCGGGGCCCTGGGCTTGCCAGCGACACTCGCTATCGATTCGACGTCCATCCCTTACTTCGAGGAGTACATCCATGATGATTTCGACGTCGACTACCTGATGTTCGTCACCAGCCAGTACAGCCGACGCCTGATCAACGTCTACGCATTCGGCTCGTTCCCCGAGGGGTACGAACCGGACGAATCGCGCATCGAGTATCTAAAGCCGATCCCGATGGATGAGGGCATCGGACCGGTGGATGGCCGGCCCACCCCCGGCGTGCCGTCCGAGGATGGTGTGGAAGGACCTGCGGGCGTTTCAACGGAAGTCCAAAACCCACACGTGAAAAAGGACGAGCCCGGCGAAGGTGGGGACGACTGACCGCCCGCGGCTGGAATCCCGGGGGCGTTGTCGACGGCAGGCGTGCGAGGAGGGGAAGGGCGAACGCCAACGGCATCCCCGGCGGGGGGGCAAGGAACAGCGTCGCCGACGGGTGACCGGAACACAGCGTACATCGCGGGACGGTAGTCGTGTGGACCCTTGGGATTCGGACCATTGCATCGTCGTGTCCGAGCGCTACCGGGCGACCCGCTTCGGGTGTGGAGTGCTTCGGTGATCCGGTTCACGTGTGCCATCGCCATTCTCGTTACCGTCGCGATCGCTCTGACCCCGGCCTGCTCGAAGAGTGCCAAGCACCGCGTTTTGTCGTTCTTTCTGGATGGCGTCCCGGACCCCGGAAAGACCCCGCAGGGTGGGATAGCGTCGACCGAACCCGGTGAGCCATCGGCGGACTCGTTGGCGAAGGCTACGCCCGCCGAGCCCGTGAGGCGTCTCTACACCCACACACCGTACCGAAAGAACGACTGCGCCGGTTGTCACGACCAGAATACCGGAGAACTCGTCAGGCCTCTCCACGAGGGATTGTGCCTCACCTGTCATAGCGCGTTCGCGGCTGGGGAGCGCTACTTGCACGGCCCCGTAGCCGTTGGCGATTGCGCGTTCTGTCATCACCACCACTCGTCTCCTGTTCCGGGAGTTCTCCGCGAAGAGCCGACGGCCACCTGCCTGAACTGCCACGATCGCGAAGACCTCACGGTCGGCGAGCATCATTCAGACCTCGAAGCGAAGACATGCGCTCAGTGCCATGACCCACACGGCGGCGAGGATCGCTACTTCCTGATACGGAGTAAGTCTTGAGCACGCGTGGTGGTAACAACCCGACCTCGAAGTGCGCCGGCCGGCGCCCCTTCGTAACCGCCGTGCGACGCCGAGGGGTTCTGGTAGGGTTGATGGGCACGGTGGCGACGTGTGCCGGTTGCCAAGCCACCCCGAGCCGCGGCCCCGACCAGATAAAGGCCATCGACATCACAAGGGTCAGGAAAAGGCTGGAGTTCACGGCCCGCATCCGCGACGACAACCAGGAATCGAAGGTGACCAAAGAGAAGACCAGTTCCGAGGAGCGACTGTACGAGGAGAACATCCGCATCGAGGCCGAGGGGTCGGTGTACCATCCGAACATGTTGGAGTTCACGATCGCCGGCTTGTTCGGGCTGCTCCAGGAGGACTACGAGGAAACCCGCGGGGAGAACTTTCGGTCCAGTTCCGATGACGGCGACATCATCGAGTTCGAATTCGAGGGCCTCTTACTGAAGAAAAAGGACTATCCGGCATCGGTTTTCGCCCGGCGAAACCGGACCTTCGATCCCCGTCCGTTTCTCTCCAGCATGGAAACGACCACGGACAACTACGGGTTCCTCTGGCAGTACATCGACGAACGAACGCCGACAACCTTGCAGTTCACCCACACGGAGGTGCGGCTCGAACCGCTCGACGAGCGCGAGCCGGGAGGACGGCAAGAGAACACCTCCCTGCGTTTCGATACGGCCTACCGTTTCAGCGAGGGCAATGTGCTCTCGTTCACGTACGAGCGGCAGTCGGTGGAAGAAGAGCCGTTCGCCTTGGACTACGACTCCGACGAGCTGACATTGTCGCACAGGCTGAACTTCGGAAGTTCACGGCAACATCGTCTGGATTCCGAGATCGTCTACTTCGACCAGCGCGGCACCTTCATGATCCGCCGCACACGTTGGCGAAACATGCTCAGGCTCACCCACTCGGAATCACTGCAGTCGTGGTATCACTTCGAGTGCCTTGACAGGGTGCAGGGGAATCTCTCGGGCGTCCCACCGATCGGCGAACAGTCCTACTTTGTTAGCGGCACACTGGAGCACAGATGGTACGATAGCCTGATCTCGCAGCTCTTTCTTTTCGGCCACAGGCAGGAGTTCGATTCGGGGCTTCTGATCAAGAGGTACGGCATTCAGCCGAGCCTCGATTATCGCAAGAACAACCGCTGGGGCGTCTTCAAGGTCAACTATGTTCTGCGGCTCGAGCGTGAGGACCGGCGGGGCGGCGTTCAGAGCCAAGATGTGATCGACGAGCTAGGGACGTTCGAGGACCCCGAGCCGATCGTTCTTGCGAATACGAATGTGATGACTGCCTCGATCTTCATCACGGCCGAGGACCGGACCACGGTTTATCATCTCGGCCGAGACTACGATATCCGCAGGATCGGCGATCGCGTCGAGCTCGAGCGGGTGCCGACGGGCAGCATCAGGGACGGCGAGACCGTTCTCATCGACTACATCTTCGTCTTCGGAGGCGACTTCACGCTCGACACTCTGACACATAATCTGACCGTGCGGCAGAACTTCAAGTCCGGCGTGTCACCCTACTATCGTTTGCGAAGGCAGGACCAGGATATTTCGCCGGTAAGTGCCAGGGGCGTCTCCCCCGAAGACATCACCGCCCAGACGATCGGCGTGGAGTATCGGCGCGATCGCGTACACCTTCTCGCCGAGTATGAGGACCACGATTCGACGATTAGCCCGTTCGAAGCGATTCGTATCAGCGCTGACCTGACACGTCAGTGGGACTGGGGGGGTACGACCCGATTGCGGACCCGCTGGTCGGACGTGAAGCGACTGGAAGAGCAAGACCGCCGGACTCGGTTCTGGACCGTGGAGGGACGTTACCGGCAGACCGTCGGAAGATACTTGACGTTTGAAAGTGCAGTTCTTTACCGCAACGAAGACGACACGCTCGGCGGTGATGACGAGGGTGTGGACGTTGATCTTTCTCTATTGTGGGCTATTCGCGAGACTGAGGTCAAGGTGCTCTACGAGTATGGATGGTTTGAAGATGACTTCACCAAAAACAGAAGCTCTGCCCTGTTCTTCCGGTTCCGCCGCCGGTTCTGATCATCGGCGGCCGGGCTTCGCTCGGCAGATCGAACCGACGGGGATTGGCAACCGGTATCGGTGCATCGGATTGGTGGCGCGGCGTTCGCGCATCCGTAGCGTTTTGGCCGTGGGCCTGTGCGGGGCGGCTCTTTCCGCCGTGCTACTCCCCGCGGGGTGCGCAGGCCCACTCAGACCCGTCTTCGAGCCGATTGGAGACGCGATCGCTTGGCCGCCCCCACCGAAAGCTCCCCGGATCCGGTACGTCGGGTCACTGAGCACGTCAGCCGACCTGAAGCCGCAACGGAAGCTACTGGCGGCGATCGCTGACTTGTTCGTTGGACGGACAGCCCCGCAAGCGCTTTACGGACCAAGGGCCTTAGTCTGCACCCGCGACGGGAAACGCGTGTGGATAGCCGACCCGGGCGGGCGGTGCCTGCATATGTTCGACCTCGAAGAGCGAATCCATCGCAAGATTCAGCGTCTCGGCGAGACACCTCTCTTGAGTCCCGTTGGCCTCTGCATCGGACCGGCTGAGTCGATATACGTGTGTGACTCGGAGCGCGTCGCGATCTACCGCCTGTCAGGGCGGGATGGAAAGCTGATCGAGTCACTTCGGCTACCGGAAGACGTGATCCGCCCCGTGGCGATGAACTACGATGAAACCGCCGATGAGTTGTTCGTGGTCGACGTAACCGCGCACAACATCAAAGTTCTCGGAATGGACGGTCGACTTCGCCGAATACTGGGTCGCCGCGGGACCGCTCCCGGGGAGTTCAACTTTCCCTCAGCCATCGCCGCTGATGAAAACGGCATATGGATCGCCGACACCGGCAACCACCGCGTCCAGGCGATCACCCGGTCTGGTGATCCGATCGTTACATTCGGGCGAGCGGGCGACGCCCCGGGCGATCTCGCCCTGCCTAAGGGAATCGCCCTCGATCCCGACGGTCACGTTTATGTGGTGGACGGACGGTTCGAGAACGTGCAGATTTTTGACCGGGAGGGTAATCTCATGCTCTTCTTCGGAGAGGAAGGGACCGGGCCGGGCGAGTTCTGGCTGCCCGGTGGGTTGTTCATCGAGCCGACCGGGCGGATCTGGGTTTGCGACTCCTATAACCGTCGCGTGCAAGTATTCGAGTACATACGGGAGTTGCAGAATGTCCGTTAAGGTATTGAATTTAATGAAACGGGCAACGCACACCGCCGGCGTGACACGCCTCGATCCGCCTGACACCCCAAAGGGATGTGGTACGGGTGGTAGGCGATGCCGCTACACCGTGCGGCGAGGTGCCTATTGCCTTGTGACCCTTTGTTGGGCGGCGACGGCGATGGGGCAGGATCGCGTGAGCGATACCGTGCACAATCTCGCCGCGTGGGGTCCCGGCCAAATCCGAGCTGAAAGCGAATCGCAGGTCTGTATCTTCTGTCACGCCCCACACAACACCAAGGGTGTTACGCCGCTGTGGAATCGCGACCTTCCCGCGTCGAGCTATCAGATTTATGACTCGTCCACGCTCGATGCGGCGCCGGGACAGCCCACGGGTTCGAGCAAGCTCTGTCTGAGCTGTCACGACGGCACGATAGCGCTCGGTCGGGTCCTTAGCCGCCCGGACCAGATTCGGATGCTCGGTGGCGACTTCTTGCCATCGGGGCTTTCCAACTTGGGCACGGACCTGTCGGACGATCACCCGATCAGCTTCCATTACACGG
>CBDUZY010000025.1:0-13301 GCA_965371825.1 uncultured bacterium | reverse complement strand
ATGCCGTAAACTCCAGGCCCAGACTTCGGCCATTCGTCCGGCTGCAGACTACGCAGTTGGAATGGGCCCGGGCGCGCAGCTCCTGCAGGCCTGCCTGGGCACGATCAGTGATCACAGACATTCGCTCCCGTCTGCAGCGTCCCGTCCAAGTATGCGGAGGCCAGTTGTTCGGGAGTGTCAGACGGCGCGCCGACGACGACAGCGATACCGTTCTGCGAGAACAGTTCCTGTGCTCGTTGGCCCATGCCGCCGGCGATGATCACGTCGGCGCCGAGGTCACGGAGCCAACGGGGAAGCAGACCCGGCTCGTGCGGCGGTGCCTCGTGCATGGTTTTCTCGAAAGTGTCCTTGCTTTGCCCTTCGACTTCGAGGATTGCGAATTGCTCGCAATGGCCGAAGTGTGCGCTCAGGCGTCCTTGTGCCACCGGAATCGCGATTTTCATCAAGTGAGTCTCCCTTACTTGTTCCTGCATGCCACGGCCGTTTCATCCTGTTCTACAGACGCGAGCATGTTTCTCAGATCAGTCCAGAGGTCCCGAATGTCAGTGGCAGCGGCACACTCTCGTTCGACAACAGCCTGCGCATCTATCTGCGCCGAGGTTACGTTCGTGTCGTAGCGGACACGGTTGGCAATCACCGCGCCACGAGCCCTTGCGTTGCGCTCGATCTGCTCCGCCATGGTCGGGTTCAGGTCCCATTTGTTGACGCAGACGGCAGCCGGGATGCCGAAGTGATCGGTGAGCTGCAGCACGCGTTCGAGGTCGTGTTCGCCGGACAGAGTCGGCTCCGTCACGACAAGAACCAGCGAAGCGCCGGACACCGATGCGATTACCGGACAGCCGATCCCCGGCGGACCATCTACGATGATCAGTCTGCCTTGCCGATGCTCAGCGAGCTTTCTTGCCCTAGCCCGAACGAGGCTGACCAGCTTGCCCGAATTCTCCGCCGCGACACCGAGCTTGGCGTGAATCATGGGACCGCAGCGCGTTGCAGAGACAAACAGCTCGCCGCTTACGACCGGAGCAAGCTCTATAGCACGCTCCTCACAGAAATGCGCGCAGACACCACACCCCTCGCACGCGATTGGATCGATTCGGTAAGTGTTGCCGGCTTCTCCGTTACCTGGGCCATCGGAGGCGATGGCATCGAAACGGCAGACTTCCTCACACTTGCCACAGGAGGTGCACCGTTCCGGCATGATTGTGGCTCGAGACCCTCCGGAGAAGTTCTCTCGATGAACGATCGTCGGCTCTAGGATGAGATGCAAATCGGCCGCGTCAACGTCGCAGTCCGCGAGCACGGCATCTTCAGCCAACGTGGCAAACGAGCCGACTATCGAAGTCTTCCCGGTCCCGCCCTTGCCGCTGATAACAACCAGTTCCTGCATTGATTCACGTTCTTGCAACGAGTGTCGCTTCCGCGATCACGGCCTTTAGCAGTTCACCGTACAAAGTCGCGTACTCCGGAAGAGCTTCGCAAACGAGTTCTCCTCGCGAATACACTTCGGCGATTCGCCTATCGTCGGGTATTTCCGCGAGAACCGTGATGCCTTCTCTTTCGCAATACCCGTGTACACCGCGATTGCCGAGGCCTGCCCTATTGATCACGACCGCGAAACCCAGCCCCAGCGCACGGACCATCTCCACGGCTAGCTTCAGGTCATGCAGGCCGAACGGCGTCGGCTCGGTCACAAGGAGCACACAATCGCAGTCTCGGATGCTTTCAATAACCGGACAGGACGTCCCCGGCGGAGCGTCCACAATCACGAGATCCACTTCGGGGGCGGCCGCTCTGACGGCTTTGATCACCGGCGGACTCTTCGCATCCCCAACGTTCAAAGTGCCTTGGATAAACCGGATCGGCCCGACGTGACCTATCTCGAGAAGTCCCGTCTCGCGAGGGACTTCCTCGATGGCGTCATCCGGGCAGACCAGCGAACACCCACCACAGGCATGACAGAGTTCAGGAAAGACCAGCACTTTCTTTCCCAGGCACACGATTGCGCTGAACCGGCAAATCGCACCGCATTCGCCGCAGAGAGTGCATTTCGCGAGGTCTACTTGGGGAATCGGCGTGCTGACCGTCCTGGTACTCGTAACTTGCGGTTTTAGGAAAATGCCACCGTTAGGCTCTTCCACGTCGCAGTCGAGGTACGCCACACTTCGGCCGTTACGCGATGCGACAAAAGCCAGGTTGGTGGCGACGGTAGTCTTGCCGGTACCGCCCTTGCCACTGGCCACCGCCACTCTCACGATGCTTGTCTCCGTGCAGAACGTCGGCCCAGGCTTCGGTGCGCACGTCCTTCGGGGCAGCGTGGGCTTGTTCCCATCCGTGCAAGACCGCACATGTTGACATACATCTTGTTGACCTCGGCCCACCGGTTAGGGCGGGTTCACACCTGTCAGGGCTCTGACCGTCGAATACAACGGCAGTCCTTCGGGACCGTACGGGTCTATTAATATCGCACGATCAAAAACCGGGGACTCATGCGTCGCCGGCGAATGGCAGTCCCGGCAACCCTCGGGTCCTTGGACGGGGTCGTAGCCGAGAGCCTTCTCCTTGGGCCGGACGTTATGGTCCATACCCCAAATGTAGGGATACGGCGTGATTGGGATGCCCGTTCCTTCCGGCTGGAAGACGTTTACGCCTGAGGGATGTTCGGGGTCTTCATACCACACGAACATACCCTTGACGAGGACCGGGTTGTCGGCCACTTGTCGCCCGTGCGTGTCGTTGCCCTTGAGCGCCAGGATGTAGGCCAGGATCTCATCGGGCCTATTGATCTCGAGCTGTCCGTCTCCATTGTCGTCGGTCACAATCGGAAGAACGCCGCCCGTGACCTGCTCGACGCGCCACACGCTGATAGGTGCGATGATGTCGTCGCTCAGATCATCGGGAGTGCCGTTGCGATTCCAATCGCCCCAATAGATGGTCACCCAGTTGTTGCACGGAAACAGCCGCTCTACTCCGTCGACATCCTCCTTGAGCATGAAAGTCGGATACCACCGGCTCTTGTCGGGGTCGGCGGGGTTGAGCGGGTCGGCCGAAAGGTATTGCGAGGTAGTGCCAACGGTACCGGTTGTGATGTCTCTAAACAACAGCGCCGGGCGCAGTCCATATGGAATGTGACAGCCCTGACATGACACTCTGTCAAAGCCAGGAACACAGTGGATGATATCGGGATTCGCTGGGATCACGGGAGCGTCCGGGTGTCGCGTTGGGCTGTCTGCCAAGTGACAATCTCGGCACGATCGCAGTTTGTCCCAATCGAGTTCATCTCGGAAGTGCATCTGCAGACTGTTACCTTTACCGAAGTTGTGGTCAAAATCTCCGGGGTGGCAGACGGTGCAGGCAGTGCTTCTATCGGGCGGGATGTCATTCGAAGGATCATCATCACTCAGGTTGTTGAACCCTCGGTACATGACGTTTGTGTCGTCGAACCAGACGGTTCCCGTCATCACCCCAAAAGCGAGGTGGCAACTCCAGCACGCCCGGTCTCGCGGTGGCCACGTCACGGAGGACGGGGCCAGGCACACTGCGTCGTCGTCGAGGACAAGGCTGCCGTCGGCCACACCGACCGAATAGTCGATTTGGAGTTTCGATGCTTTGGGCCAGATGCCAGGGAAGTTGCCCATCTCCAGACTGGAATACCATCCCTGGCCGGCGGTTCCGGCTGCCAGGAACGCGGGCACCGGGTCCCCGGCGTCGTCCACAAGGGTGTCACCTGCCGCGAGTGTGGCCGAGCGCCACACCCAATTCATGTCCCAACCATTCTCCAATGTCCGACCGGCGCGGTGGCACACAAGGCAATCGGGCTCGGAAACGCCGGTCGCGTCCCAGGGGGCCGGGCTCACGCCGCCGGTCGAGTAGTCCAAGAGACTGTAATCTCCATCGAGACGGACTTCTTCCGGCGTCCTTCCCAACGGCTCGTAGCCGAAGTCCGTCGTCACTTCGCTGTAATACGGGATACCCTCGCGATCGAACTCGGTGGGCCCTCCTCCTGGATGGCAACCTCCGCAATCACGAGCCCAAGCGAACGCAGTCTGGTCGATTTCGGACTCGTATGAATTGTCCTTGGCGGCTAGAAGCCTGATGAAGGATTGTCCCCATTTGCCGTAGCGACCCGAACTCTTGATCCAGCTGCGGCCATCCGCATTGTAGTCGTCCTGCATGTCGATTTGGCCCGCAAGGTCCGTCCGGCCTTGTTGGAACATAATGCCATTGGCGACGTGGTCTACATCGTGGCATCCACCGCAGGTATGCCGTCTGCTGTACGGCTCGGTTGAATCGACAGTAATGACGTTCCCGAAGTAGTCCCTCAGGGGCATTGGAAGATGGCCCCGAATTCGCTGGAAAACAGCAAAGTCGGCTAAGTCTATGTCACCGTCGTTGTCGGAGTCGAATGCGTTGCGACACGTCTGAGTATCTGCCTGAGAGGCCGGGCCGGAAAGCGTCAGGCAGGCCTCGAAGTACCCGTAGTCTTGCAGGCCCACATATCCGTTGCCATCAAGATCCACTGAGGCCAATGACAAGGAGGTCATGAATGCCCAGGCGACCAGCCCAAGTGTTGCGAAGTCGTTTCGGTGACGGTTCCTACTCATTGGCTCTTTCCTCCCTCCCTACGTGCTCCCAGGCAACGGGACACGCATATCATCGCGAGAGCTTCCTCTCGAATCGGCTCTGAACGACAAAAGAACTGATAACACCGGACACGCGCCGGGGCTGCCTGTTCTTTGCACCGGGAGCCGGTTCCGATTCCCTCGTAGAACCCTCTCAGCATGTCGCTCGCCTATCCGTTTGCTTCCGATCGAACAGCCGCTGACACTTCTCCACTTCCTCGAGCACGGCACGGGCACGCCCACCGTCCGCCGGACATCTCAATCCTCGCAAGTAGTCCAAGTCGGTTTCTGCCAACGAACGACCCACGAGGTACTCGCGGAGCGTAGCCTCGATGTTTTGACACTCCAGCGCGCCCACGATTTCGAACTCCTCGAATCGCAGAACTCCGTTGTCGTCGCTCAGCCGAATTCGAAGCCTGTTCCTGCAATCCTCCGCGCACATTCGGCCACCTCGTTTCGTGACTGCTGTCCGGTTACCTCGTTTGGCCGCCTGTCCCGCGACGCCCGCCAGCGCCGGCGCCTCGTCCTCGTCCTCCTCCGCCCCCCCCTCCTCCGCTACCGCATCCCTGCCCTCGGCCCCGGCCTCGTCCCATCCCTCCGCCTCCCCCTTGACCCATACCACTGCCACAGGGGCCGCGTCCCGTGCGACCGCCGGGCATCGGTGGTTGTGGCGGGGGCGCGGATTGATCCTCGGACGACGGCGGCGTGCCTGTCATGCCGGCGTGACCCGCCACGTCGGGCCCGCTGGCCGTGTTCAACTGTCCGCCCTTGAACCGCTCCAAGGTTTCGCGAGCGACCCCCGAACAACCCAGGATCACACCGATGCCGGCTGCGGAAAGGGCTTCGTACGCCTTTGGACCGCAACTACCCGTGAGAACGGACTTCACGTCCTTTCCGGCCAGGAGTTGAGCCGATTGGATACCGGCTCCTTGTCCGAGCGCGGCGTTAGTGTTCTCGACGGCTTCACACACCATCGTGTCCGTTTCGACGATCAAGAAGTAGGCGCATCGACCGAAGCGCGGATCAACATCCGCATCCAGCGTCGGCCCGGACGACGTAACTGCTGTTTTCATTAGTGCTCATCTCCTGCCGAGGATAAAAGCATTTGTAGTGCCTCGGCGATCCCATTATTAAAGCCCGAGAAAGCGTGCCCCTGGAAGAACACGATGGGCAAGTACCGTCGCCTTGGACTGGCTTCACTCTTCCTCATCACCTTCGAGTCTCCGCCGAATATACCGGCAGTAGATAGCGCCGATGGGATTGTGTGCCAGAACGCGATCTTTGACTATCAGGGTGGTGACCGGGGCCTTGGAGGCCATAGTGAAGACGGCATCGTGCCCGACACAAAGACCGCACAGGATATTCAGCTCAGTTTCCGCATCATTGAGCAGCTGGGCCTGTCCCGCCGGATTGCACATGACTTCATTGCTTTTCTCGACATCGAGTTGCGCCAACCCCAAGACCTTCTTGGGGATGCCCGCAACCTTGCAGCAGACGGAGACGACGTCGAGCCGGCGCGCGAGGATCTTCCCAATTACGGCGGCCTCCGAAGCCAACCCGATGCAGAATGCCAAGCCGACTTTCCGAAAGCCAAGCTCCTCGGCAAACAGGATCACTTCGGCGAGTCGGGGCTCCTTGCAGTAGTAGCGGGCCTCGATTGCCGAGGCTCCCTTGTGCAGTTCGGCAGTCTGTCCATTGTCATAGAGCAACTGGTGATCGTCACGCACCGCGAAACAGTCCTCGCCCTGCTTGCATTGCCACGTGTCACAGGACGCGCAGTCCGCGATCATCACCCTTCGTCTCCTCTAGAGGGACTCTACCTCTGTAATGCCTTGGCTCACCCGGTTCACAGCCTCCTCGCATCGGTCTGTCTGAACCGCGACTGGCCTCTCTGCTCGCTCTACCGAGGCCGATGCTGGACAGGCCAAACTGGCAAGAGCGGCCTGGAGTGCCTCAAGCCAGTTCCACCGGAATGTTCATGATTATGGCCTGCAGTTTCTCCATAGTATCGATATACCGTTTGAAGTAGAGTGCCGAAATCCCGGACTGGATAGCGTACCCAATGCGAGGATCTTCATCCATTATGGCTTTCAGGGCAGATACACTGAGCACAAGAATCTCCGACTCGTCTGTGCACTGAGCGTTCAGCATGTAGGTATCCAAAGCGGTGGAGATGCAACACCCGAACATTGCCCCCTCGGTGAGTTCGTCAATGAGCACACTGACGCCAACCTTCTTCCCGGGGAGACGAAGGGATACTTGTCCCTTGAGCACGATGTAGAAGTGCTTGGCGCGTGTCCCTCGAGAGTAGATCATCTCACCGGCCTTGAATGTCACCGCCTCGGCAGCCTCGCTAAGGAGGTTGACCTGTTCAGATCGCAGAAGCTGGAATATATCCTGCTTCTTCAACTTCTCAGCAGCCATGATGTCCTCCCTCGACTATCTTGTGTTCCACGTCAGTCACGTAGCCGGCCGCAACAGTTCCGAAAAAGCGCGACGGGCCGAGAAGGAGTGACCCCTCCCCATGATTCGGGAGGTGTGTCCAGCCTCATAGAGCAGCCGGCGGTCGTCACTCACCGCGAGACAGTTCTTGCCTTACCTTGCACTGCGACGTTGGATAGGACGCACAGTGCGACGTCGTCATTCCTCTTCTCCGTAGGCACGGGTCAACCTTGCGATTCGTCGGCGAAGCCCGCTCAGCATCCCTTCGAGACGCTCCGCTCGAGCGCTAAGCACTCGCATCTCATGCTCGACGTCGGGTGGTGGGTCACGTGGCGAAACCCCATCAGCTGGGATCCACGTCCCTAAGGCCTGGTCGGGATGACTCGCGGCATGGCGCCCCCGACCGTATCTTCTACCGTATCGTCTCTCACCACCGTGACCACCACCGCGACCGCCACCCCATCCTCTGCCGCCGATTGGGGCGACATAACCAGGGGCCGCGGATCCACCGCAATAGCCCATCCCCCGACCAGTCATGGGCCCAAGGCCCAGCGGTCCAGTCTTGTCACCTGCTGGCATTTCCACTACCTCCCGTTCTTGTCTTTCTGAGAGCTACCTATGGGGCTCTCACCTGATGCGTCGTTTTCTTGCACTTTAGACTTCGAGCGCTCGCCATGATGGCGACCGCGGATCCGTCGCCGTCGTTCGCAGCATCCCGGCATCAGGAAAGCGTTGTCCGCCAACCTTCCAGCCAAGAACGCTCGAAGTACCACGTCGACCGGTCCACAAGCATGCGGAATGACACCAACATCTGCGGAGACGAGCGAAGCCTCGAGCGATGCGGAGATGGCTCCACAGATAAGCGTATTGACTCCCAACTCGGCGAGCCTTTTCGCCCGACGCGTGGGCTCGGTAGCCTCTATGGTCACTCCCTCGCGGTGGATTTCAGAACCGCGCTCGACGTCAACGAGTATCAGACACCTTGCGACGTCGAAGACAGGAGAAATCCTGCCGCACCATGTTGGAATTCCGACTCTCATCGCTTGTTATTGGGCAAGCGGCGGTCCAGTCGGCAATCCCGACGCCGAAGACGATATAACCGCCGCCGGCAGTCCGCTGAATAAGTGGTGTCCGCAGGATTCCGACCCGCTTGGCGCGTGCGTCAGGCCCGTTTTTGTCCTGAGGTAGACTTCTTTAACGGGCTGCTAGACAGAGGACTTAGGGAGGTTTACTGATCGTGGGGGCGTTGGGGAGGCATTGCAGGAGGCAATGACTAGCCGTGCCGAGGTCTTGCGGAATGCAATGGTGCCGCCACTTATCGCTCTTTCGACTGACGTGACTCTGGCGGCTCGAGCCCCAACGATTTGATCTTGCGGAACAACGTGCTGGGGTTGATGCCGAGTTCCTTGGCCGCGGCGGTACGATTGCCATCGTGCCGTCGGACGGCGTCGGTGATGTGCAGCATTTCAAGGGCCTTCAACGTCCGAGGGCTCTTGCCCCGAACTGTCGTAGGTTTACCTTCGCCGCGCATCGCCGGTGGGAGGTGGTCCGGTTCGATCAACCCGCTTCGGCAGAGGACGAACCCATGCTCAATGACATTCTCCAGCTCGCGGACGTTGCCGGGGTAGGCATGTTCCATAAGGATTGCCAGCGTGTCCTCTGAGACACCGACAACGTCCTTGTTTTGCAGGCGGTTGAATTTCGTGATGAAACGATCGACCAGGAGCGGTATGTCCTCGCGTCGGTCGCGCAACGCCGGCAGCTTCAAACGTATCACGTTTATGCGGTAGTACAGGTCCTGCCTGAACGTGCCGTGGCGGACGAGAGTGTCCAGGTCTCTGTTCGTCGCAGCGATTACCCGAACATCAGCCTCCACGGACTTGACCGATCCGAGCGGCTCGTACACTCGCTCCTGGAGCACGCGCAGCAGCCTCGCCTGCATGGCGGCCGAGATGTCTCCTATTTCATCCAGAAGAATGGTTCCGCCCTCGGCTGAGGCGAAGCGTCCCGGTTTATCGCGCCTCGCATCGGTAAAGGCTCCGGCCTTGTATCCAAAAAGCTCTGACTCCAGAAGCGTATCCGGAAGGGCGCCGCAGTTGATCGCCACAAACCTCTTCTTGTGCCGCGGTGACAGGCTGTGCATCGCACGGGCAAAGAGCTCCTTGCCTGTGCCACTCGCCCCTTCGATCAACACCGTACTACTGCTCTCCGAAATCTGAGGCAATACGTCAAAGAGCTGCCGCATGGCGGGGCCCCGACCGATAATGTCCGCAAACGTGTACGTTCGCTCCAGCTCCTTCCGCAGTGCCTCGACCATGCTGAGGTCCCGGAACGTCTCAACGCCACCGATGGTCTCGCCGTCGGCATCTTTCAAGACTGCGGCAGAGATGCTGATGGGAACGCGCTCTCCCTTGGCGCTGAGGATATAGATCGCCTTGTTTACGGTCGGTCGGCCGGTGCTCAGGGTCTCCTTGAGAACGCACTCGTTCTCGCAGATGCTGGCCCGGAAAACGTCGCAGCAGCGCTGCCCGATTGCCTCCTCGCGCGGCACGCTGGTGATCTCCTCGGCCGCTCGGTTAAACGACGTGATTCGCCAGTCCAGGTCGACCGTGAACACACCGTCGGCGATCGACTCGAGAACGACGTCCTTTGCCTGTCTCTCTTGCGACTCTTTCACGGCATTCAACCTGACTCACCGGAGCACGACGTTAGGTGCAATAGCCGGGGCATGGAAGTCTCGCTTTTTGCAATCCGTTCGAAGTCGCGCCCTTGCATTTTGCGCGACCAGGCCATCCCATCGTACACGCCCTCCTCCCGTAAGTCCAATCGTGGCAAGGGGTTATGCCGGTTCATCCCGGGTCGCTCAGTTCGGTACGCCGAGTGCAGTGTGAGTGGCGAGTTGGGCGGAGAGCGGGAGGTCGCCAGTTGGCCTGTTCTCGGCGGATCGACCGAACCTGCCGAGAGCCTAGCGGCCGAGATGAGGTTCCCAGGCGTGACCGGCAAAACCATTGGGCTTACTACGGGGCAAGCGGCTCGCTATTGTTTAGTGAGTCCGGACACGATGGTCAAGTGGATCAAGACCGAGAACCTGCCCGCTCAGCGGACCATCGGCGGTAAGTTTCGGATTTTGGTCGATGACCTCCGGGGGTTCATGATCCGCAACAGCATGAGTACAGCCGTGCTCGATACCGAGCTCGACTGCCACCCATACTGCTGGGAGTGCCGGCAAGGAGCCCGCAAAGGGGATGACGCAACGGGTGCCCCGTGCAGTGAGTGCCCCGTTTATCGAACCAAGGCGCTGAACTGCTATGAGCTGCGTTTCATGAGTGTCAAGCGAAACTGGGCCGGCGCCGACTGCAAAGAGTGTGCGTACTTCCAGAGATGGGCGCACCAGCGGAGTGTTGAATGAAACCACTTGTTGATCCAGACACGTTAGCGAAAGCGAAGGCACCCTCGAGACCGGAAGCCCTGCGCAAGGAACAGCGCCTCGACGTACGGTTTCACATTGAACACCCGCTCACCAAGGACCGCCCGCGCAAGTTCTTGGAGGCTTTCGCAGCCATCCTCAAACACAACCCGTCGTACGCACTCGCCTTGGACCATTACAGGCGGGTCCAAGCGAAGTGTGGCCGGTGTGCGGTTGAGTGCATGCTGTACCAGGCGACTAACGACCCGAAGGATGTTCCTTGTTATCGTTCTTCGATGTTGTTGGACATCTACCGACGGTACTTCACGCTCGGGGGAAGAGCTTGGGCCGGCCTCACAGGTCGTGGCGACCTGACGGACGAGAAGATCCAAGAGCTGGCCGAGTCGGTTTGGAACTGCACCGCCTGCAGGAAGTGCACGCTCGAGTGTCCTTCCGGCATCGATCACGGTCTGCTAACGCACTTGTCACGATACATCCTCAGCGAAATCGACATCGCTCCAAGGGCGTTGGTCGTCAGCACGCGCGAGCAGCTCGAAGGAGATACCGGTAATACATCCGCCTTCCCCTGGCCGGCAATCAAAGATGGGCTCGAGTTTCTGGAAGAGGAGATCGAGGAGGAGACTGGGGCCAAGATCAGGTTCCCACTCGATGTCGAGGGTGCGGATTACATCTTCGTCCCGGCGGTCAGCGATTTCATGATGGAGGCCGAGACCCTGATGGGCAACGCGGCTGTCCTCGCCGCGTCCGGCGCTTCCTGGACGATCGGGACGAAATACCACGACGGGATCAACTACGGGTTGTTCTACAGCGATCGCGTTTGGGACCGCGCCGTAGGCAAGGTGGATGCCGAGGCCAGCAGGTTGAAGGCCAAGGCCGTCATGATCGGCGAGTGCGGCCATGCGAGCCGATCGGCGAAGTTGGGCATGCCTATGTTCCACGGCGGCAAGGATGCACTGCCCGTCGTAAACTGCATGGAGTACGCATATGACGCGTGGAAGGCGGGCAAGCTCAAACTGATCCGCGGTGCGATCAAGGAACGAACGACATACCACGACCCGTGCAACATCGCCCGGACCAAGTGGATTACCGAGCAACCCCGCGAGATTCTCAAGTACATTTGCGAGGATTATGTGGAGATGACTCCCAATCGCGAGGAGAACATCTGCTGCGGAGGCGGCGGGGGAACGGTTTCGATCGATGAAGTGCGCCCTTATCGCACCAGTGTTTCAGGTAAGGCTAAAGCGGATCAAGTCCGTGCCACGGGGGCCAAGTACTGCGTGGCCCCATGTGCTAACTGCAAGAAACAGATGAAGGAGTTGATGGAGGATCAGGAAGTAGACTGTGAGATCGCCGGACTGCACGATCTGATCTACAAGGCCATCGACTATACGGAACTCAAGGGACGACGGGACGTCGAGCCCGACGAGGCGGAGACGAAGGATGATGGGGCAGAGGTCGTGGAGGTGGAATCCCAGTGAATGAGACAATGGGATGGTGGCTTGAATTCGCGCGTGGACCGCTGTTCCGCGTCACGCTTGCCGTAATGGTGTTAGGCCTGGTTCGGCTCGTGGGGCTGACTATATATGGTGCCGTGCGAACGTATATTCTGGCCGGTGACAAGGGCATGCTCTGGCCCATTATCAGACAGCGCACCTTGTGGGTCCTGTTCCCATTCTCTCGGATGCGCCGGACGCGTGCGGTTTACAGCATTATTAGCATGGTGTTTCATGTCGCGTTGATAATCGCACCTGTGTTCTTGTTCGGCCACATTCATCTTTGGGAGCGGGGGCTGGGGCTTTCGTGGCCGGCACTGCCGCCACTTGCGGCCGACGTCCTGACGGTCGTTGTGATCGTAACTGCGCTCGCACTGTTCGTAGGGCGTGTGAGTTCGCCGCTGTCTCGAACTCTGAGCCGAGCGGGGGACTATGCGTGGCCATTGTTTCTCATCGTACCGTTCGCCAGCGGGTTCTTTGCATCACATCCCGCGTGGTGCCCGGTTAGTTACCAGGTAATGCTGCTCATTCACGTCCTGAGCGCTGAGGCGGTCTTCGTACTCATCCCATTCTCGAAGATAGCTCATTGCGTACTGGTTCCCTTTTCTCAGTTGGTATCCGACTTGGGTTGGCGGTTTCCAGCCACGGCCGGAAGGGATGTAGCCAAGGCCCTTGGTAAGGAGTCCGTGCCCATATGAGCGCAGACGAGAACAGTGTTGCCATTCTGACCGACACGACGAAGTGCACCGGCTGCGAAGCGTGCGTGGTTGCCTGCAAGGAGGAAAACGACCTCGGCAAGGATCAGCCACGGCGTTGGAAGAGTCGGATTGACGATCTGTCGAGCACCCGATTCACGACGATCATTCACCGGCCCGGTGGACGTTCCGTTCGCCAGCAGTGCCGACATTGCCAGGAACCGGCGTGTGTATCAGCCTGCATCGTCGGCGCCCTAGTGAAGACCGACGAGGGACCGGTCGTCTATGACGGTGACGAATGTATGGGATGCCGCTACTGCATGATGGCGTGTCCCTACGGTATACCTCGCTACGAGTGGGACAAGCCGGTGCCTTACGTTCGCAAGTGCACTATGTGTTACGAGCGGATCAAGGAGGGTAAACAACCGGCTTGCACCGAGGCCTGCCCGGAGAAGGCCACCATATTCGGTACGCGGGCCGAGATGCTCGCAGTGGCCCACGAGCGGATTAAGGAGAACCCGGACAAGTACATCGATCGAGTATATGGCGAGCATGAAATCGGCGGAACATCGGTTCTGTACATCTCCGACATCCCGCTGGACTTCCTGGCGTTCAAGCCGGACCT
>CBDUZY010000024.1:0-13536 GCA_965371825.1 uncultured bacterium | reverse complement strand
TCGCGGGCCGTTTTCCCGGGCAAGTGGTATTGCGCACGACGGCCGGCGGGGACGCAGGCGGCTATAGACAGAGACGCCGCAACGAGAGGCCGAGGGTCTGCTTGACCAGTGTATTCCTTACACGCTTGCCGAGATTGGGCGGGCCGGCAGGGCTCATCCATTTGATTGGTGAAAGACCCTCGGTTTGAAGCACGTGATCGTAGAGTTCGCGTCTGCGGATCGGGTGATCGTCGGTCAGATTGAGCACTCCGTGGTAGGGGACGTCGAGCAGAAGGGTCAGGGCCGCCACGATGTCATCCAGGTGTATCAGATTCACGTAAGCGTGGCCGTTACTGAGTTCAGCGCCGGCGCGGCCACGTATTCGTTCCGCAAGATCTCGACGCGGTCCGTGGATCGCCCCGAGGCGGAGCATCGTTGCCGCCGCACTCGCCGGGTTGCTTACGCGCCGGATTCCTTCGAGAAGGGTCTGTTCCGTTTGCACGAGGGTCCGCCCGTTTTCATCCAGCGGCTCCGTCGGCGAGGATTCGTCGACCCATTCTCCATCCCGTTGGGCATAAACGCGTGTCGATGACGTGTAGATGATTCGGCGCACGCCGCTGCCCGTTATCGCTTGAAGCAGGCTCTTGGCGCCTTCGAGATATACTTCGCGATACCGATCGCCCGAACGGCCCGCGGCGACGCACATGTAGATGACGTCGCGATCGGCGACGAGCTTTGTGAGCCGTTGCGTTTCCGCCAGGCGAATGACCTCGGGACGTACCCCGGCGGCTGCGATCTCGTTCGCGCAACCTGGTTTCGTCGTCGTTCCGATCACGTCGTGGCCGGCGCGCACCAGTGACTCGCCGAGCGCGGACCCGACGTATCCGCAACCCAGAATCAAGACACGCCGCGTAGTCTCTTCGCGCATATCGCAAGGTCTCACTGCTTGTGCAACCGGTCTCCAAGTGCTCGCGCTCAGAATACTGAACGCCAGGCGGTGATTCCAGGCACGGGCGGAAAGACCGTCGGCGAGCACTTGTGCCAGACAACATCGTACAGGATTGCCGCACCGCTGAAAGCTGTCTGGTTCCGGACCCAAAGTATGGGCTCGGCGCCGGTCTGAAAGCACTTGAATTTGTTCTAGGTCCTTGCTATACTCGGGAACCTTCGCGCCCGGGGGTCACTGCGGGGGACAAGAACTTGGCAGTCAGCGAATTGGACATCCACGCCCGCCGGTTGGATCACCGTATGCGCCATTATGCCGGCAACCGTTAGAAAGGACTGACACCGATGCGAAAGGTCACGAAGGTTAAGCACCCGGAGACTGATCATTCACTACGGACTGTAAGCGGGCGAAGGCTCTCTGTGCCGGCGGTGCCGGGCGCACTAACGCTCTTGGCGATCATGGCCGGTACATTTGCGATCGCGGCGACTGCGAATGACGGCGCAACTGCGGCTGTACTGAAGTCACCGGCCGAGCATCGAGCGCCGTCGTCTTCACAACCAGCCTCACGGGTCATTCGACCGATGCGTGACTGGCCCGAGCACAAAGTGCTCACCGAGGTTCCACCGGAGATCCCTGAAGGCGCGCCGATGTTGCCGGAGGCCCTGGCAAACCGCGCCGTCTCCGCGCCGGCCGACGTGACCTTCGGTCCATATACGAGCGTACAGGTCAACATCAACGCAGCCGGCAACAATACAGTGAACGATGCCGCCAACGAGCCGTCCATCGCTGTCGATCTCCTGGACCCGAACAGAGTAGTCATCACCTGGCGGCAGTTCGACACCATTACGAACAACTTCCGCCAGGCGGGCAACGGATACAGCACGGACTGGGGACAAACCTGGAACTTTCACCCGATTGTCGACGCGGGGCAGTTTCGCAGTGATCCGGTGCTCGGTTCGGATCGGTTCGGGAACATCTTCTTCTCCAGCCTGAGCACCGTGACCACCGTGGAGATGTTCCGAACGAGCGACGGGGGGGTGACCTGGCAAGGACCGGCCAACGCATTCGGCGGCGACAAGCAGTGGATCGCCGTGGATGAGCGCACCTCGGGCACGGGCGCCGGATACATCTACCAAATCTGGAACGTGCAGTTCAGTTGCTGCCCGCCTGACGATTTCACGCGGTCGATTAATCAGGGCGTTTCGTTCCCAGCCACGTATCAGATTCCCCTGCCGAGCATGAAGTGGGGGACGTTGGACACCGATACGGAGGGTACCTTGTACTTGGCGGGGTCCACTCTCGGCGGGTCGGGCCATCTCTTCTCGCGTTCTCTCGACGCCAAGGATCCGGTGACGGGGCCGACCTTCGACTTCGTCAACGGGATCAACCTCGGCGGTCTCACGGGAGGATTCGGCGGCTACTCCGGACCGAATCCCCAAGGGTTGTTAGGTCAGGTATGGGTCGCGACAGACCCGACGAAGGTCGGGAGGGTGTTCGTCTTGGGTTCCGTGATGCCACCGACCAGCGATCCGCTCGACATCATGTTCATCCGTAGCGTGGACGGAGGGGAGAGCTGGAGCGACCCTGTGCGGGTCAACGACGATCCCGCCGGGACCAACGCCTGGCAATGGTTCGGGACCATGTCCGTCGCGCCTAACGGCCGGATCGACGTGATCTTCAACGATACGCGGTTCACCGGCCTGTTCAATTGGTCCGCTCTCTTCTACACCTACTCGCTCGACGCGGGCCAGACCTGGTCGACGAACATTCAGGTCAGCCCGACGTTCGATAGCCACGTCGGATGGCCCAGTCAGGACAAGATCGGCGACTACTACGACATGGTCTCTGACAACGGCGGGGCCAATATCGCCTACTCGGCAACGTTCAACGGCGAGGAGGACGTCTACTTCCTGCGGATCCCGCAGGACTGCAACGGCAACGGCATCGACGACGATTGCGACATACAGTGCGGTGCCGCCGGAACGCGTTGCGCCGTCGCCGGCTGCGGTACGAATGCCGACTGCAACAACAACTGGATTCCCGACGAATGTGAGCCCGACGAAGACTGCAACGGCAACACGCAAAGGGACATCTGTGAGATAGGGGCCGATCCCAGCCTGGACTGCAATGAGAACGACGTGCTTGACGAGTGCGAGTCCGCCGAGGACTGCAACAACAACACGATCCTCGATATCTGCGAGCTTGCGGATGGCAGCGCCAAGGACTGCAACGACAACGATATTCCCGATGACTGCGACATCGACGGTCCGGTGTCCGACGACGACAACGGTAACGGTGTTCCCGACGAGTGCGAAGGGGCGTGCTGCTCCTGCTTGGGGTGCGAGGAGACCACACCGGCTGACTGCTCGGGGCTGTCCGGAGAGTTCAGCGGCCTTAGCGTGATGTGCGACGATCCCGGGGCGTGCACGCCGCCTATCCCGTTTGCCCACGACGACTGTGACAGCGCCCTTGCGCTTCCGAGCAATCCTGATGTCGTCGTGCCCATAGACAACACGTGCGCCACAACCGATGGTCCAGACACGGTGCCTTGCCCGGGAACCCAGCCCTTCGGCACGGACCTGTGGTTCACCTACGAGGCACCGTGTACGGGCACGGTTACGATCAGCATGTGCAACGGCACCGATTTCGATGCCATCATGGCTGTCTATGGCGGAGACGCGTCGTGTACGTGCCCGACGAACAACCTTTCGCTTATCGAGTGCGGCGACGACACGTGCGGTGTCGGCGCCGGTCCGCCACAGGTCACCATCTCGGTGATTGAGGGGCGTTGCTACACGATTCGCGTCGGCGGATGGAGTTCTTCGATTGGAACGGGAGAACTGGCGATTTCGTATAACACTTTCTGCTCTCCGTTGCCGCCTCCGCCAGAGCCCGAACCGAGCGGTTTCGACAAGAACCGGTACATCTCCATGGTCATTCCGCAGACGGCCGTGGCCGTAGGCTCGACGGAAACGGCCATTCGGGTACGTCTCACGTCGCTGCACCACCCGAGCGAGCCCGCCGATCCACCGGACTTCTCGCAGTTCGAGGGCGAGTACAGGTACGTTAACCTCCTCCGCGACGATCAGGATCAGCCGATCTTCAACTGCCCGGATTCCGAGGCCTACGGAACCGTGTTCCGGTGCGCCAAGCTCTCGTGCACGCCGGAATACCGCGACTGGGCCGGCGAACTCGGCGGTCAGGTGCTACACCTGACCGGCCCGGGAATCGTTCCCAGTTCGCGATACGACGTAGCCCAACTGGCGCTCAGTTGTCAGGGCAGTGAGGAGTCCTGCACGGACGTGTCGGATGAGCTCCCGATCTTCACCGGTCAGTGGGGCGACATCTCTCCGGGTCAGCTCGACGTGCTGGACGTGGCGGAAGGAGTCGACAAGGTCAAGGAACTATTAGGTGCGTTCATAAAACCTCGCGCCCAGTTGCAGCCGAATGATCCGGATCCCGTCGCCAACGTCAACGTGCTTGACGTTGCCAACAGCGTGGACGCGGTGAAAGAGAAACCGTATCCGTTCAGCGGCCCGTGTCCGTGCCCGTCGGTGGTTACGTGTGGTGCGATCTCGTGCGACGATGACTCCGACTGCGCAGGCGGTCTGTGCGTCGGTGGGTTCTGCATCGACGCCTGCGGCCGCTGCACATACGCTGGACCGTTCGTCCAGGCGCACGGCAACGGCGGGTGCCTCCCCCCGGCTCTAAGCCGTGGGTCCGCCGGATACCCGGGGTGCGGCGACGATGCGATCGACCTGACACCGGGGCCCGGCACGCTACACGTAGTGCACAGAAACGCGACCTACAACTGCTGTCCTGACGACATTGTGATCGAACTCCTTGCTGAGGAGAGCACGCTCCACCTCGCCGAGCGAGAGATCCTGACGACACCGTGCGACTGCATGTGCTGCTACGACGTGGACGCCACGATCGTCGGACTGGATCCGGGCGCGTACACCGTTGAGTTCTGCTGGGAAGACTACGAGACCGGCATTCAGCAGTGTCTGACTGAGCCCGTCGTCATCCCGTAGGCAGGCGCAGGTGTGGCGTTGAGCCTGGAGCCGACGTTCGACTCGCAGGACGCTCGGGCCGCAGGTGGTCTGAGATTGCTCCGGGCTCTACACACATTAGCCTGCTCCTGGAGACTCATTTACCGAGCCGGCCAGCCGAGCCCTAGCCGCTTACCGTTCCATAAGGCTGGCGCACTGGCCTCGCCCGCCGTCCGCGATCCACTTACGGCCTGGATTCCACGAAAGTGCTCTCACACGCCGCTCGATAACTGCTCCAGCAGTTCTAACGGGACGATTTGAGAACCGGCATTCGCCAGTCGTCGCCCGTCATTAGCTGAATGTCACCTCGCAGTTGCGTACGCGCGGAACGCAACTTGGCGGCAGGGTATCTACCAGTCATGCATGAGTATCCGGTCCTGGAGATGGCCCGGCTGCAGTTGGAGGGGCGACAGATCACGATCGGAGATCCACACGCCTTGTTGACGAACCTCGATGAAGGTACATGACGCGCCCGAACGCATTCCGTTTCGGGCGGCCCAACACGGCCGGCATCCCGCCCACCGACGAATAGCCCTAATTCAGCGACGGGTCCTTGGCGGGCGGAGCGCCTGCCGGGGACCCGTCTCCTTTCGAAGGTCCGCGCGTCCTCGCCGCCACACGAAGAGGCGAAAGCACTTTGGCGAATAATAGAATTCAGAGTTCACCAGTAGACTCTGTCGCCGACGCCGCAGACTATTACCGGCCCGTCATGTTAACCATCTCGGACCTACGGGTTTCCCCGCTTCGCAGGCCCTGAGACCTTGACAAAAAGGGCACGCCAGGTACTATAAACCCTTATAAACCCTAGGGTCGCCTTGGTATTCACGAGGAGGGAGTCTATGTTCTCACAGGGGTGGATTGACCGCTTCGGGTCTTGTCGGCAGGAGTGGGGGTGTGAGCCGCGCGCATACCGATGGCAGGGGCGCCTCGCAATCTGCACAGGTCTGCTGTCTGTCGTACTCTCGAACTTTAGTGCGAGCGGGCAGACGATCGAGGTTCTTCCCGGCACGGAGACCGTGTTCACTTTCTCGGGGTTCGAGGGGGGGCCGTTTCTTCCTGAGGCCCCGGCCGTTTGGACCGTCGATATAGGGGACATCGGCGAGTCGAGCGAGAGTCTGAACGTGTCAACTCTCGACTACACGATCGGGTCCAGCCAGCCGTGGCTTCGCCCGACGCCTGCCGTTGGCGTATTGCTGGGGTCGTTCGATGGGAGCGGGGCGGCGCGCATTGAGGCCATGCTGGACGATTCGGAGGCGGAGTCACTCTCAGCCGGTGTGTACAGCGCGACGATCACGTTCACCAATATTACCGCCGGGTTGGGAGGCACGACGCGGACCGTCAACCTTCACATTGCCCCGGCCAGCTTCTCGACGTCACCGGCATTTGTGAACGCTTCCGCGACGGTCAATGGCTCGGATCCGCCCCCGCTTACGGTGACTTTGACGAGTAGCGGATGGCCGGCGCTCAACTACGAGCTCACCTGGGATCAGCGTTCGTGGTTCACGGTTGATAAGACCAACGGAACGGTGCCCGGTCGGGGGACGGATTCATTCGATGTGTCCTTCAACGTCTTCGGCTTGGGTGCGGGGGTGTACACCTCGGAGATCGCGATCGAGAACACTTCCAATGGGGCGGGGAGCCGCGTGATTCCGATCACACTCGTCGTGTATCCGTCAGGCGCGGGGGCCGTGATCATGACGCCTTCCAGTGATATCGAGATCCGCGGTCGTACCGGAGGCCTAGACGAAATCGCTAAGTTAACTGTCCTGACCAACCACAGTGATGAGGACGTTCGGTGGAATGCCGCGGCGAGTGACGAATGGGTTTCGGTGGCGCCTTCAGCCGGAGAGCTTGCGGCCTCCGACGGCGTTGCCGGAGGAGCGGACGAACAGCCGGTCGAAATTCGGGTTAACGCCGCTCGCCAAGACCTGCCCGCCGGTTCGCACACCGCCACGGTCACATTCAAGCAGACGGCGTTCAACGCCGTAACGGGCGAGACTACGGGAGTGCCGTTCGGAACGCGGTTGGTGCGTGTAATCGCCGATCCGGTCCTGGAGGTCTCGGTTCCGCTGGCGGGCGGCGAGGTCACCGTGTCGCCGTCCGGGGAATCGTTTGGTGGGGCGACGCAGGGCGACGTCGTATTGGGATTCGGAGACGTCGTAACCCTTACCGCTGTAGTCGCAGACGGCTTCCAATTCGACGGATGGGTGGCCGACTTCGAAATCGAGGCGGAGCTCGAGAATCCGCTCGTCGTCACAATGGATAGCTCGACGAGAGTCGCCGCCGTCTTCGTTCCCATTCCCCGCACGTTGACGCTCAGCACAAGTGGCGACGGTACCGGAACGATTACCGCGTCGCCGACGGGTACTTTCGTGGACAACGCGCTTGTCGCCAGTTACAATAACGGCGCTGAGGTCGAGTTGACCGCGACACCGGACGCGGGGTCGGCCTTCGGCGGATGGGCCGGAAATATACCTGAAGGGTTGGCAACGACGAACCCGCTCATTGTGGTCATGGACCGCGAGCGGACGATCACTGCCCGCTTCGTGCCGGGTCTGGTGCTGACGGTAGAGGTGACGGGCGATGGCGAGGTTGCGGTCGATCCCGACCAGGCCGCCTACGCTCCAGGGACGACCGTCACGCTTACCGCCACACCGGCCGAAGGCTCTATGTTTGTCCGGTGGGGCGGTGATGAGACCGGTACGGAGTTGGCCACCACCGTGACCGTGAACGAGAACATGGTCGTCGAGGCCCTGTTCGCGGCTGACGACGGCAGCGGCGATACACCGCCTGATGACGACGATACGGATCCGAACATTGCCAAGTTGATCGTGAACATCGAGGGTGACGGGGTAGTGACACCCAGCGGCGGAGACTACGCGATCGGGGCGAGGGTGACGCTAATCGCGACCCCCGGCGTGGGCTCGAGGTTCGTTGGATGGGAAGACGACGCCCAGGGGTCGGAGCTCACGGCAACGATCACGATGGACGCTGATCGCACGGCTTTGGCGGTGTTTGAGCCCGGCGAGGACCCCGCCGACCGTCCTGACCCCGGGTCGGGAAGCGGACAATTGTGCGGGGCGATGGGAATCTTGGGCATGCCGATGCTTCTGCTCGGGTTTGCGACACTCACGCGACTGCGGAGCTGTCGGGGCCGTCGTACGTGGCGGACGGGGAATGACCGGGACTTCGGGGAAACTAGCTAGACATGTCTCGTGGCGGGATGCCACGACGCTTCAGCCATTGTACGAAAAGACGATGGCCCGCGGTGTCCATGGATGGCAGGCGGTCGACTTAGACGGAGTATGACGGCGGCGTCAGTCGCGGCCGGTCGTGTCTAAAGAGGGAGATGTCGGAGACGGTGAAGGAATCACGGGCCATACTCGAGCAATTCGAGATAATAGCAATGAACCCGCCGGGGTTTGCGGATGCCTCGGTGGCCGCCGCAGGGGCGCGCGCCGCGGCCGACGGAGTCGTGTCGCTCGAGTACTGCGGGGCAGAGGAAGCAGAGCGTGCTCTGGGCGAAGCCGTGGCGTCGGGTTGTACGTTTGGCGTATCGATTAACCGACTGACCGCGGAAACGGATGCCCTGCTACGATCGGTCAAGGGTCGAGGCCTCGGGCGAATCATACTCTGCGAACCGGATCCGTCGTGCCTCGCGGACGATGTAGCCAAGTTGCGAAGCATCGGCGAAGCCGTGTTTGTTCAGGCCACCTCCCTGGAGGTGGCGGTCGAGGCTGAGCGGTCCGGTGCTGATGCGATTGTCGCCAAGGGGTCCGAAAGCGGCGGTCGAGTCGGCGAAGAAACGACCTTCGTCTTGCTTCAACGCCTGATCCCCCGGATCGAGGTTCCGGTATGGGCGCGCGGCGGTGTCGGCTTACACACCGCCTCAGCGTGTCTTGCCGCCGGCGCGGCAGGTGTGGTACTGGACTGGCAGCTTGCTCTCTGCAGCGACTCTACGCTCCCCGAGGACGTGAAGACCCGCCTCGCCCGGATGGACGGCAGTGAGACCACTGTGGTCGGCGGCGATGGGAAGGATCGTTACCGAGTTTACTTCGGAGCGGGTGATACGGCCTATCGTGCGATAAGGGAGTTCGACGAATCGCAACCATCGACTGAGTTGGGTGGCGTGACCGACGCGTCGGCATGGCGCAACGCTATAGAAACGCGGGTCAAGGATGGAGACGGCGCCGGGCGACTGTTGCTTATGGGGCAGGATGCGGCGTTCGCGGCGCCGCTCGCAAAACGCTTCGGGACCGTAAAAGGGGTGTGCGATGGCATCCGTCGTGCTGCACTTGAGCAATGTCGAAGCGCCGCCCGATTGCGACCTCTTCGGCCGGGGGGTCCTCTCGCACGGTCGTACGGAACGCGGTACCCGATTGTACAGGGCCCGATGACGCGGGTCAGCGATACCGCGGACTTCGCGCTCGCCGTAGCCGACGGCGGGGCGTTGCCGTTCCTTGCGCTTTCCCTTCTCCGCGGGCCGAAGGTGGCTGCGCTGCTGGAGGAAACCAAGGAGAAGCTCGCCGGTAGACCGTGGGGCATCGGGATCCTCGGATTCGTCCCTCGCGAGTTGCGTGAAGAGCAACTGGCCGAGGTGAGAAAGCACCCCCCGCCGTACGCGATCATCGCGGGCGGGCGACCGGACCAGGCCAAGGCGTTGGAAAGCGAAGGGATCCGAACCTATCTGCACGTCCCATCTCCGGCTCTGTTGCAGATGTTTATCGAGACCGGTGTGCGACGCGTGATATTCGAAGGGCGTGAGTGCGGCGGACACGTGGGCCCCCGGACCAGTTTCGTGCTATGGGAGTCGATGGTCCGTGTGATCCTCGAGGATCTGACGACGGGCAACTCGACCGGCAAGGAATTCGAGGTGCTGTTTGCCGGCGGTATCCACGATGCGCGCTCCGCCTCGATGGTCGCGGCCATGGCGGCGCCGTTGTCCGAGCGAGGCGTCTCGGTAGGCGTTCTGCTCGGCACCTCGTATCTGTTCACCGAAGAGGCGGTTAGCGCCAGGGCGATTCTGCGTGGGTTCCAGGAAGAAGCGATCCGCTGCGAGAAGACGATTCTCTTGGAGACCGGCGTCGGACATGCGACCCGCTGTGCCGACACCGCGTTCGGTCGTAGGTTTGCGAAGGCGAAGCGTCAGCTCATCGATTCGGGCAGATCGAAAGACGAGATCCGTGAGGCATTGGAGAAGTTCAACCTCGGAAGGCTCCGGATCGCGTCCAAGGGCGTGCAACGGACCGACACGAAGGGCGACGCGGCAGCCGCATCGGAACTCTCCAAGGTAGACGAGGATGCCCAGCGCCTCGACGGCATGTACATGCTCGGGCAGGTGGCCGCACTGCGCGATCAGGTTTGCACCATTGCCGATTTGCACGAGGACGTGAGCAGGGTGGGAACCCGGCGGCTGGAAACATTTGCGACACCCGAGCACATTCGCTTGTCCGGGAGCGGACCCAGTGACGTGGCTATCGTCGGCATGTCCTGCATGTTTCCCAAGGCGGGCGACTTAGAGCAGTTCTGGCAAAACATTGTCAACAAGGTCGACGCGGTGGGCGAGATCCCCGCGGACCGCTGGGACTGGCGGCTGTACTTCAACGAGGAGCGAAATGCCCGCGACCAGGTCTACTCGAAGTGGGGCGGATTCCTCGACGATGTTCCGTTCGACCCGATCAAATACGGTATGCCGCCGAACTCTCTGCCGTCGGTGGAGCCCCTGCATCTTCTTGTGCTCGAGGCCGTCGGACGGGCCCTCGAGGACGCCGGTTACCACGAGCGTCCCTTTGATCGTGAGCGGGCGTCCGTGATACTTGGAGCCGGCGGTGGCGTCGCCGACCTCGGGCTGGGCTACGGATTCAGGGCTCTTCTACCTTACTTCGTTACGAATTCCGGAGGAAGTTCCGAGGACGCCGATCGAATGATCGACCAACTCGACAGCCTCCTGCCCGAGTGGACGGAGGATTCCTTTGCCGGCTTGCTGATGAACGTTGCCGCCGGTCGCGTCGCCAACAGATTCGACCTTTCAGGCACGAACTACACCGTCGACGCGGCGTGTGCATCCTCCCTGGCGGCCGTCAGATTAGGCGTCGCGGAACTGGAGTCCGGCTCCAGCGATATGGTGATAGTAGGCGGCGCCGACACAATGCAGAGTCCATTCGCGTACCTTTGCTTCAGCAAGACACAGGCTCTGTCTCCCACCGGACAGTGCCGGACCTTCGACGAGGCGGCGGACGGGATTGTCATTAGCGAGGGTGTGGCGATCGCGATTCTCAAGCGTCTCGAGGACGCAGTTCGAGACGGCGACCGCGTGTACGCCGTCATCAAGGGCGTAGGTTCCTCGAGTGATGGACGAGACAAGGGTCTCACCGCGCCGAGACCCGCCGGGCAGATGCGGGCGTTGGATCGTGCCTATTCCAAAGCCGGGTTCGACCCGTCCACGGTGGGATTGATAGAGGCCCACGGCACGGGTACGGTCGCCGGTGATCAATCAGAGGTCGAGTCGCTTACGCGCACCTTCACCGAGGCCGGGGCGTCGGGCGAGCAGTGCGCTCTCGGTTCGGTCAAGAGCATGATCGGGCACACCAAGTGTGCCGCCGGCGTCGCCGGGATACTGAAGGCTGCTCTCGCTCTCTACCACCGAGTGTTGCCGCCGACCAACGGCGTGACAAACCCCAACCCGAAGGCGAAATTCAATCAGAGCCCGTTCTATGTGAATGTCGAGACGCGCCCCTGGATAGGTCGGCCGGACGGTGAGCCGCGGCGTGCGGGCGTGAGTGCGTTCGGCTTCGGTGGGACCAACTTCCACGCGGCGCTCGAGGAGTATGTACCGGACAAAGCCGTGACAGCTGACACGCCCGTGGCACGTCCGTGGCCTGCGGAGCTGTTCGTCTGGCGGGCCGAGTCCACCGGCGAGATCATCGAGGCCGGCGACCGGATCACAGCGGCGATCGACGAGGGAGCCCAGCCCATGCTGCGCGATCTTGCTGCAGCCGTTTGCCGAGAATATGGGAGCAGCAAAGACAAGTGCTGCCTGTCCATCGTTGCGAGTAGTGTCGAGGATCTGAAGGCAAAGTTGTCCTCGACAAGGGCTGCCCTAACGTCCGGCGAGAACGCCATCAACGATCCCAAGGGCGTGTTCTTCTCGGCTGATTGCGCGGCGTCGGGCAAGATCGCATTCCTCTTCCCCGGCCAGGGTTCACAGAGTGTGAACATGCTGCGTGATCTCGCGACCGGATACCCCGGCGTGCGACAGGTGTTTGAGCAAGCCGATCGCAGCTTGGGGGACGCCCTCGGGAAACCGCTGAGCAGTTACATCTACCCGCGGCCGAGCTTCACAGTGGACGCGAAGGCCGACGACGAGCGGGCACTGACTCGAACTGACGTCGCTCAGCCCGCGATGGGCGCCGCCGATCTGGCGGTTTACGGAATTCTGTCGGAGCTGGGGATTACGGCGGACATGGCAGGCGGCCACAGCTACGGAGAGTATGTCGCTTTGTGCGTAGCCGGCGTGTTTGACCCGTCGAGCTTGTTGCGTATCTCGGAGGCCCGCGGGAGGCACATCGCGGCGGCGGGCAAGCGAAACCCTGGAACAATGGCTGCCATCGGGGCGGATGAAGCCGCCGTGAGCGGCATGGTCAGCGCCTTGGACGGCGTTTCGATCGCCAACCTCAACAGCCCGCAACAGACGGTAATAACCGGCACCGAGTCGGGCGTGGACAATGCCCTCGAGCAACTGAAGAAGCAGGGAATCGCCGGTCGGCGGATCAATGTGTCATGTGCGTTTCACTCGGCGCTCGTCGCCGGTGCGTGCGAGCCCTTTGCGGAGGCACTTGGCAGCGTCGACTTCGGCGCGCCGCGAATCCCGGTCTACTCCAACACGACCGCGAAGCCACACTCGACTGATTCCGATGCCATCAGGCAACAGCTCGTGGATCACGTCGTGCAGCCCGTACGGTTCGCCAGCGAGCTTGTTGCCATGCACGACGCCGGGGCCCGTGTGTTCGTCGAGGTTGGGCCGGGGCGGACGCTCACCAGCTTCGCCGAGCGGACGCTCGCCGATCGTGACTTCGTGGCCGTCAACCTGGATAAGTCCGGCGGCAACGGATTGACCAACCTGCTTCACGGTTTGGCCCGTCTCGCTGCCGCGGGCGTCGACATGCAGCTCGATCGACTCTTTGAAGGCCGAGTCGAAGGCGGCGCTGAGCGCCTCGATCTTTCCCGGCTTGTAGAGCAGGCGAAACCGGCACCGCTGTCCCCGGTGACGGTCATGGTCAATGGGACTCGCGCGGTGCCTCTAAAGGAAATCTCAGGACGGGGATCGGCAACGGGCGAGGTGAAGACGCCCAAGGATGCCCGCTGGCGATTGCAGAGTGCGGTCACACAGCGTGAACCGGAGCCATCGGTTCCGGGGGCGGACTCGGGTTCGCCGAGTGCCCAGGCACCGTCGCCCGTTCCGGCAAGTCCTCAACCGCCGGTGACGGCGCAAGCCGGCGCTTCTGACTCGGTGATGAGCGCCTACCACTCGCTGATGTCGAAGTTCCTCGATACTCAGAA
>CBDUZY010000023.1:0-13547 GCA_965371825.1 uncultured bacterium | reverse complement strand
TCTTCGATGCCCGATAAACGCTGCATGTACAGAGCCGATCGCGCCTCGCGATCGACGGACGCCACCTTTCTCACGCGCGTTATTGCACCCACGGCTCCGGTACGCCTGCGAGCTTCCTGCCCGGTCCGACCGGACGCACGACTGATAAAGCATGGCGCCGGATGGAGTGGTTCGCGGCCCGCGTTGCGCGCCCCTCGTTCGATGCAGCGAATGTCTTGATTACCGGATGCTGTGCGCGGCGTACGTGGGACCGAGTGGACATGACGGTATGGGTGCACCGCCGGTGCCAAGTCAAGGCCGATCAGCGCATACTCGATACTCTTCCAAGGTGTGCGATTCCCTTATGTCCGAAGGGCGAGGTGATGAGTCTTTGAACCGGAAGCGGAACCCCGTACGCAGATTCCTGACGGCCGAGGAGGTTCCTCGGTGGTTCGGATTGTCGCTGGTGCTGATCTACCTCGTAGGCCTCGGCACCGTCGCCCGTCTCGGTATCGCGCTGGCCGGTCGCGATGCGGCCGCCTATTACCAACGGAGCAGTGAATACGCCGTCAGGCTTCTTGCCGAACGTCTCGGCAATATCGAGGGGGAAGGTCCGAGTGATGCGAAGTGGCGCCGGGCCTGCCAACGCGCGTTGGGCGAGTTCGTGGCGACGATCCCCGCGCACACCATCCGCATCGTCCAGGACCGCCGAATCGTGGCGTCGACGAGTTCGCTGGAGATGGGGATGGCCGTCGAGGACGAACTCGCGGGAACGCTCAGCCCGGGGGAGGTTGAGGTCGTCGGGCAACGGGACGAGGACCGTGACTCGGTGCACCGTCTGCTTCGCTCACCGATCACCGGTCCATGGTCTACGTCGAGCACCTCAATACATTCCGATGCAGCACCCGACGAAGTTGACGGCCAGAGCCCGCCCTACCTGCCGCTGACGGGAGCGGTCGCAGTTGACGCTCCGGACGGAGGAAAGCGGGCAGATCCCGACCTACCTATGGTCGCTCCGGACGCAGGCGCATCGAACGCACTTGCCCAGACGGGTGACGACTCAGGAAGCGGGTCCGAGGTAGAACAAGAGGGCGCTGTCGTCCCAACTGTCGTGTATGTCGAAGCCGTCCTACCACTCGATGCGAGCGATGGGTCGAGTCTCGCCGCGCAGGCGGGGACGCTGTCGATCGTGTTGGTGGTGCTAGGGGCACTCTTTGTCGTCTACCGTTGCCTGCGTGAACAGCTCCGAGGCGTCTGGCGAATCGCGGATCGGCTGGAGCTGCATCGAGAACGCATCGAGGAAGACCTGGCTTCGCTGCGCATCGTCGACACCCCTGATGCGGTGACGGTCGGTTGGAACGAGCTGGTCGACCTCACACAACGTCTGATGAGCACCGTGCAAAAGACGGAAGCGAATGAGGAGCTCTCGATAGCACTCAAGCGCTCCAGCGGCGGGGCCGTCGCCGACGCCCTCAACGCCATCCCGGACGGCATCATCTATATAGCGGACGAGGTGCGTTTCGAGTTTCTAAACGCTTCCGCTTGTCGCTTACTGGAATGGAACGCCGAGGAGGCCAAACGCACAGCGCTCCCCGAGGCGAAATCGAGCGGAATTGGTGATCGGATTCTGGAGGTGCTTCGCGGGGCCGTGCAACCCGACGGTTCGTTCGAGGCTCGCACGGAAGTGCTCGAGTCAGACGGCCCCGAGAGCCACGACCCGGGCTCCTATCGCGTTCTCGTCGTTCCGTTGCAGCATGCCTCGCACGCGGGCGAGTGCGTCGTCGTCATTCGTGACGTAAGCCAGCAGCTTCGGGCGGAACGCGCTCGAGAGGAGTTCGTCGCCCAGGTGACACACGAGCTGCGCACGCCGCTGACCAACATACGCGCTTACGCCGAGACCCTCTCGAGCGGCATGTTCGACGATCCGAATGTTATCACCGAGTGCTACAATGTGATCACCAAGGAGACTCGCCGTCTCTCCCGATTGATCGAGGACGTGCTCAGCGTCTCTCAGTTGGAGGTCGGCACGATCGAGCTGCGCGTGGACAACGTCGACCTCAAGACTCTACTGACTGAGGGTTTGCGTGACGTTCGCGGTCTGGCGGACGACAAGGAGATCGACGTTCAACTCGTCCTCCCCTCGAAGCTGGAGACCGTGCAAGGCGACCGCGACAAACTTGCCGTCGTAATCAACAACCTGTTGGGCAACGCCATCAAGTACACACCCTTGGGCGGCAACGTCCTGGTCGGCTGCCAGGCAACGAGCGACGCGATCACCCTGACGTTCAAGGACAACGGGATCGGTATCTCTCCGGAGGATCAGACGCGCGTATTCGAGAAGTTCCAGCGCGGCAGCAATCCCGAGGTCCAGGAGGAAACAGGCACGGGCATCGGGTTGTACACCGCGCGCGAGATCGTCCGCCGGCACGGCGGCGACATCGAGCTGATAAGCGAAAAGAACGAGGGTTCGACCTTCATGGTCCGACTCCCGCACTGTGAGGGTCGCTCGGCGGCGATGAGCGCCACGGCCCCAGGAGAGAACAGTGGCATCGATACTAATAGCTGACGACGACGCCCACATCGTTCGGGTCATGGCGATATGGCTTCGCCGACACGGGCATCACGTCACGACCGCGGCGAACGGGCGAGAAGCGCTCGACCAGCTCGAGCATGGAACGGTCGACGTAATCATCTCCGATATGAACATGCCGCTCCTCGATGGAGTCGAGCTCGCCAAGGACGTGCGGGCGAGGTTCGGTCCCCAGATCCCCATTCTCATGCTGACCGCACGGTGTGACCAACAGTACATTGCCGAGAGCCTTGCCCCGCTCGGGGTTCGAGTGTTTCCGAAACCGTTCCTTCCGTCTCAGCTCGTCGCGGAGATCAACTGCGTCCTCGGTCCGGTGGGCACCTAGGGAGCTTCACTGCGCGATGGAGCATCAAGACGTCAACCAGGAGTTCGATGCCGCGCCGGGTGGCGGTGACGCCCTGCAGTTTCTGTCGGAACTGCGGGCGGCGCTCACGAAGGACGAGCCGCCGTCGGTGCGGCCCGAGTTGCTGACGGATATCTCGAGGGCCATCGACCAAGTCATGGTCGAGCACGACGGTCTGACCCAAGAGCTGCTCAACGCGTACGAGCATCTCGGTGTGGTGTTCGAAGTCACCCGCAAACTGCCCGAAGTGCACACCGAGTCGGAAATCATTGACCTTTTCGTGGAGAACCTGAGGCGTAGCTTCGAAGACCGTGCCGTGCTCGTCGCCCGGCGGGCCGATTCGGACGGCTGGATGCTCGGCGGAAGGCTCGCTTCAAGTAGTGAGTGGCTTAGCTCCCTTCTCGATCGCGCCGCTGCCAGTGGTTCCGTAATCGTCGAACCGTGCTCTGAGCCGACCATGCCAGGCTCGATTGCCGAGATGATGGTCGGTCCGGTTTTCTCGGGCGAATCGCTGGTCTGCGTGATCGTCTTCGCCCGGGCACGGGACGCGCCGCAGTTCAGATCGAGTGAGATGCTGCTGGTCGAATCTCTCGCCACTTTCTGCGGTGACCTGATCAGGAATCGTCGGTTCGTACGCGAGCTGCGCGAGACGTCCATCGCCATGGTCCGCGCTCTCGTGAGTGCCGTGGACCAGAAGGACCGGTACACCTGCGGGCATTCGCTCAGAGTTGCGTTCTATGCAACAAGGCTGGGTGTCCGGCTTGACCTCACGGAAAACGATCTTCAGATGCTCCAGTGGGGTGCTCTGCTGCACGACGTCGGCAAGATCGGCATTCGCGAGGAAGTGCTCAACAAGCGGGGACGCCTCACGGACGCGGAGTTCCGCCACATGAGAGAGCATCCTGTCAGAAGCTATGCCGTTGTTCAGGAGGTGCCCCAACTAGCTCAAGCCCTGGATGCCATACTCTATCACCACGAGCACTACGATGGGTCGGGGTATCCGGAGCGACGTAAGGCAGAGGAGATTCCTCTGAGCGCCCGTATCGTCCAGGTCGCCGACGTGTTCGACGCCTTGACATCAGACCGGTCCTATCGACGAGCGTACACGTGGGACAAGGCGCTGGAGATTCTGAGGGACGAGGCCGGCAAGACGGTAGATCCGCACCTCCGCGAGGTGTTCGACGGCCTGATTCGTGAGGAGGTCGGCGGCGATCCGACGGCGTGGGAGCGGATGTTCGAGCGTGCCAACCGGTTCACGCAGGATGAGGACCTTCCGTCACCGGGCGAAAGCCAGGGCGCGCCAGTCGATTCTGAGAGGATAGGGTCGTGACACTGTCACTGTTGTTGCCGTGGTTTCCGATTGTCCTCGCGGTCGGCGTCGGCGGGCGACTGCTGGGTCGAACGCGCGGGTTTGCCCTCGGGTTCGTTTGCGCCCTGTTTTGGGTTGTTCTGACCCAGGCCTCCAGTGGAGTGAGTGTATGGCGCGATCCCTGGGTCGTGGCGACGATCCTCATCGGTGCCTTCACCATCTTCGTGATGGGAGGTTGGTCCGCCGGCGGCTCCACGGAAAGCGCTGGAATGAGCTCTTCTACGGCTGATCCTCGGGACCGCGGTTGCGATAGTGTAGCCGATCGCGGGTCGTGCAGCAATTGTGAAGAGTCAAATTCGGCGTTTCGGCGGATCGAGTCGGCCATTGACCGCTATGACGATTGGCTCGAGGAGCATCGCGGAGACGTCAATCCCTGGCCTGAGTTCGGCGAACTCATTCGCGCCACTCTCCACGAGTGCGTTCGGGCGACCCACGTCAAGCCGTTTCGTGTGTGCAGTGAGGGACGGGAGCTCGAACCGCTACGTCGCCGCGATCTGTTCACGGAGGCTTCACGCTTGCCGGTGCGACGCGGGATCGTCGGACACGTTCTTACCACGGCCCGGTCATACCTCGCCGGAGACGCGAGGCAGGGTGAGCTTGTCCGTGTCCTGGCAGAGGAGTCAGATGGGAACCTCGCCTGGTGCTTTGCGGTCGCACAAGCTGAGCACAGACTTGGGGTAGTGACGGTCGGACAGCTCGGGATCGCCCCCGAACACAACCGGGCACTACTCGGTGCCATCGAGCGACTCGTAGCCCAGTTTTGGTGCAATCTCGCCGAGGCCCTGCGTAGTAGAACCGCCGGAGAGGTCGACCCGGTCTCGGGCCTGCTGACTCGACAGGCGTTTCTACATGCAGCCGAGCGTTCCTTGGGCGATTCCTACGATCAGGGAGAGCCCGCGGCGGTAGTTGTCATAGAGCTCGGAGGCCTTCGCCAATTGGGCGACTCCGGTCGCTGGGACACAGCGGACAAACTGGTCGGCGAGGTGGGCGAAACGCTCCAACGGAAGGTTCGCATGGACGACCGGCTGGGCCGGTTCGACGGGTCCCGTTTCATCTGGCTCCTGCGCCGCGTTGATTCTCAGCTTGCCGCACTGATAGCCAAACAGGTGATGACGCGCCTCGATCGGCTGTGCGGCGATGAGTCCCGCTGGGGAGCCTCGATCTCGATCAGGTGCGGTCTGAGCGGTGTCGGGCTGGAGACTCCCGACCTTAGAGCGCTGGTCTCGCGAGCATTAGGGCAATCTCGGAGGGCGCGATTGGAGAACCTGGCGATCGCCACGGATCTCGAGTCGCAGGAGGTCGTCCTGGAGACTTCGCCGTGAAGATCGAGCACCGACAAGTTGGCACCGTTGAAGTCCTCACGCCCATGGGGGCGCTGGTGGATCGGGACGCCGAGGAGTTTGCCGGGCAGCTCCTGGACAGGCTCAAGTCGCCGACTCCGCGAGTGGTCGTGTCGATGCAGGAAGTGTCTTACATGGATAGCGCCGCCATCGAAGGGCTGCTGCAGGCGACCGAGGAACTCAACGACCGGGCGAGCGCCCTCAAGCTGGCCAATACGACCCAGACTTGTCGCGAGATACTCGAGATTACCGGACTCGCCGGACGGTTCAGGTTCTTCAAGGATGTGCAGGACGCGGTGAAGAGCTTCTTATAGGAAGATGACGCCGGAGAATTCCTACTGACAACGCGAAAATCCTCGGCCAAGGCGGGCCGGACCATCGCGAAGGCAAGGCGGGTATGGCGAACCTCACGATCGAAACCGCCGTTCGACTCGGCGATCAGCTCATTCAAGACGAGCTGATCACGCCGGAGCAGCTCGCCGAGGCCTTGGCCCGCCAGAAGGAGGATGGAGGGCGGATAGGCGCCGCCCTGGTCGGCATCGGGGCGATCAGCTCCGCCAACCTCGTCACCGCTCTCTCGCACAGACTGGGCGTCAAGGGCTGCGTGCTGCGCCACGGCTTGATCGACCCCAAGGTGGCGAAATCCCTGCCCAGAGAAGAGGCGGAGCGACTTCGTGTGCTGCCGCTGTTCCGCGTGCGCGACGAGCTGACCGTCGCCACGATCGAGCCGCAGTCGCTGCCTCTTGCGGATCGGTTGCGGACCCTCACGGGCTGCGAGATCCGTCCTGTGCTCGTGCTCGAGGACAACCTTGCCGAGTATCAGAACAAGTACCTCGCCGAGGAGGTCACCGTCGATTCCTTCCTCGCCTCGATCGACGAGTCCGACATCCACATCGACGAGAACGAGGCGATCGACGAGGGGCCGGTCACCGACCTCGACAAGATGGTCGAGGGAAGCCCGGTTATCAACCTCGTTAACCTCGCAATACTCACCGCCCTGAGGGCGGGAGCGAGCGACGTACACATAGAACCCGACCGCGACGCGACCCACATACGCTACCGGATCGACGGACACCTCCGCGAGATGTTGAGACCTCCCAAGGGCATGCACGCCGCCATCGTCTCGCGGATCAAGGTGATCGGCCGGATGGACATCGCGGAGAAGAGGCTGCCGCAGGAGGGTCGTGTACACCTCATCGCCGACCGCCGCGAGATCGACCTTCGCGTCTCCAGTATGCCGACGGTGCTCGGCGAAAAGATCGTCCTCCGTATCCTCGATAAGGCGAATATCAGCTTCGAGCTAGAAACTCTGGGTGTCCGCGATGATGACCGACGTGGGATCGACGTGATGCTCAAGAGCCCGTACGGTTTGATCCTCGTCACGGGACCCACCGGAAGCGGCAAGACGACGACGCTCTACTCCGCCCTCGACCTGCTCCGTAACCAGGCCACGAACATCGTTACCATCGAGGACCCGGTCGAGTACCAGCTGCCGCTGGTCAATCAGATTCAGGTGAACGACAGAGTCGGACTGACCTTCGTGAGGGCGTTGCGATCCATCCTCAGGCAGGACCCCGACGTAATCATGGTTGGGGAGATCCGCGATGAGGAGACCGCGCGTGTGGCGATCCAGGCGGCGCTTACCGGGCACCTCGTGCTCGCGACTCTACACACCAACGACTGTCCCGGCGGAATAATGCGTCTGCTCGACATGGGAATTGAACCCTACCTGATCTCCGCCGCCGTTCTGGGCTTCATCGCCCAGAGGCTTGCCAGAACGATCTGCCCGGCGTGCAAGACGTCCTATTACCCGGCGCACAACCTCTTGAAGGGCGTCGGGTGGCAGCACCGCACGAACGAACTGTTCCAGCAAGGAGAAGGTTGCAGCGAGTGCAACAACACGGGCTTCCGGGGCCGCATCGGGGTCTACGAGGTCATGCTCCTCGACGCCGAACTCAAACGCATCGTCCAGGGCAACCCGTCAGAGGCCGATATCCGGGTCTATCTGGCCCAGACCGGATGGACAACGCTGCGTTCCAAAGCGCTCGCCTTGGTCGACCGTGGAGACTCGACACTCGAGGAGGTGATCCGCGTGACACGCTCGGAGGCACTCGATGTGAGCGATCCGACCGGTCGCGGAAGTGAGGACGAGCCGTGATTCTCACCTACGATGCGATAGACGAGTCCGGGCATGAGAGCACGGCCACGATCGACTCTCCCAACCAGCGACAGGCCGTGGAGCAGCTCCGCCACAAAGGTCTCTACGTCACCAGGATTACCGAGTCCTCGGACAAGGGGCCTGGCCGCAAGTCGAGGTTCCTGCGGAGCGGCGTTCTCTCCGGCCGACTGCCAATCAAGCTGCTCGCACAGACCACCCGGCAGATGAGCATGCTCTTGCGCGCCGGCAGCGGGATCGTCCCGGCATTCCAGTCTCTCCAGCGACAGATGACCAAGCCCAGCCACGCCGCCCTTATCGGACAGGTGGTGGCAGACCTCGAAGACGGGCAGACGCTCACGGAGACGCTGCGCAGGCACCCGCGAACCTTCGACGGCGTCTACTGTGCGATCGTCGCCGCCGGAGAGGCGAGCGGAGCGCTCGCGGAGATGTTCGCAAGGCTTTCGTTGATCGTCGGCAAGACCCGCGCAATGCGCAAGAAGATCCTCGGCGCGCTCGCCTACCCGGCGCTGCTCATGGCAATGTGTTCGCAGATATTCCTTGTGCTCCTGTTCTTCGTTCTCCCCCGGTTCAATGGAATGTTCATCCAACTCGGCGTGGAGACTCCGGCAATGACACAGGCCATGCTGACCACCGGCGACATCCTTCGTTCATACTGGCCGATCATTGCCGGCGTGCTCTTGGCGGGTGGGATGGCCCTCGCCTGGACGTTCACTCAGGATGGCGGAAGGCAATGGGCCAGCGACGCCCAGCTTCGCATCCCCATCGTCGGTAGGCTTCGCGGGCGACTGATACAAGGGCAGGTGCTACGCACGCTGGGCATGCTGCTCGAGAGTCGAGTGAATCTCCTCGAAGCGGTGGAGCTTACCCGGCAATCGACGAGGAACCGCAGGTTCCAGAACATGTTTGACGGGTTGGAGGAAGCGGTGACCTCGGGTGGACGGCTCAGTACCGCCTTCGAAGAGTCGCGCCTCGTAGAGCCGTACATCTGCCAGGCGATACACACGGGGGAGGATGCCGCCAGTCTCGGTGAGGCCATGACGTTCTGTGCCGACATCCTCGACGAGACCAACGAGGAATACGTCAACGTCGTCACCAAGTTGCTCGAGCCGGCTATCCTGATCGTGATGGGCTTCGTCGTTGGTGCCGTAGCGATCTCGCTGTTCATACCGTTGTTCGATATGACGTCCGCAATCCGCTGACCGAGTGGGTGGAGTACCATGCTGGCTGTCAAGACTCATCAACGTCGGTGTTCGCCGATCGGTATCGATCTCGGCGCCGCCGGCGTGCGCGTAGTTCAGCTAATGCGACAGGGCGAGGCGTACGCCGTTTCCGCGTCCGTGCAGTCCGAGCGCCGGGGTGCGGGGATTGAGGGCGAGGAGAGCGACGAGCTGACCGTTCGCCGCGTCGCGGAATGCCTGTCCAAGACTCGCTTCTCGGGCCGCTCCGCCGCTGTGGCACTCAGCTCGCCCGATCTCGAGTTTCACGCACTCGATCTTCCAGAGGCGGTCTTCAAGACCGGAGCGAAGAGCTGTGCCCAGGTGGTCCACTCGGAGGTCGTGCGGCTTATGTCCGACGCGAGTGGAAGTGTCGAGACCAGGCATTGGTTGTTGCCCCAGTCCGGTGCGGGCGGATCGCCCCCCAGCGCTATCGGTGTGGGCGTAGGGCACGACGTCGTTCTGAAAGCGATCGCGACGTGCGACGACGCGGGAGTGAGTTGCTTGCGTGCGGACGCATCCGCCACGGGCTTGAGCCGATTCGGCGCGGTCCTGCAGGACTGGCCTGCCGAGTGCACGTACGGTGTTCTCGACATCGGCGAACGCCAGACACGCCTGGTGCTCTGCGTCGATGACACGCCGGTCTTGGTACGCCCGGCGGGTCCCGGCAGCGGCGCCTGGACACAAAGGATTGCCGAGACCCTGGAACTAAGCGCTAAAGCCGCCGAGGTTCACAAGCGGGAACACGGTATTGCCTTGACCGGTCGAAACGTGGATCGCAGCGATACGGATGCGGTGAGGACCGAGCTGCCGGCAATCCTGGCCGGGGCCCTGCGAGGTGACTTGAACGACCTCGCCGCCGAGATCAAGCGCTCGTACGAATACGTCCTTCGCTGCTACCCGAAGCGAGAAGCGGGTGATCTCGTGCTCGTGGGTGGCGGGTCGCTGCTCCGCAATCTTCCGGAGTTCCTCGGGAATGCGTTGGGGATTCCCGTGCGGCGGGCCTCGATGTATCTCGATGAACCGACCTGCCGACTGGACTACAGATCCGGGCACAACGACCGCCTGGAGAATTTCGCCGTAGCTGTTGGGCTTGTCTTGAGTGAATGATATGGCTCCTGCTCCGATGAATCTCATTCCCGAAGGCGTTCACCAAGCGCGGACCGGCCGTCGACACCTCAAACGGTGGACCGTCGCCGCCGTTTTGGCCCTTACGCTCCTGGCAATTCCAGCGGGAGTCGACTGGTACAGCCACGTCCGGGCGGATGAACTGAACATAAAGGCGAGACGGCTTGCAGGGCAGCTCAGTTCGATGCGCAAGCAGGTTGAGGGGGCGACGGACGCCGCCAACGAAGCATTCCTCCAGCTCGAGCGGGCTAACGCCCTGCGTGCAAAGCGAAGCTGGTCGAGCATGCTGGCGATGCTCGGGGTGTGCATGCCCACGGAGTGCTGGCTCATCTCGATCGCCACCGATCCGGCGGTGCCGTCCGGCGCCGCACGTGTTTCGGTGGTAAACAAGGCCAGGAAAGACGATCAACCGGAGGAAGTCGTGACGATCGACGCCCCGCGCAAGCTGAGGCTTATCGGCTACGCCCTGAACGACGCCCAGCCTATGGAGTTCGTCACCAGGCTCAAGGATGCACAGGTCTTCCAACGCGTCACGCTCGAACGATCGCTGCTGGAGACCTCCGAGGAAGCACCACGTTTTCGGTTTGAGTTGGTCTGCGAGTGGTAGCGATGAATCGAAGTGGCAAGTGGTTCGTGTTGGCCGTCGACGTGCTCGGGGCATGTGTCGTTGCCGGGTGCCTGCTCACCGGAGTGTGGCTGACTGTCGTCCGCGGCGACACCGTCAACGATGAGATTCGACGCCTGAAACGGACGATAGGCGGCACTCGTCGGGACGTCTCGATGTTGCGAGCGGAGCGGGACCGCCAAAAGGTGATCCTAGCCGAGCACGAGGAACAGCTCGCAGATCGGGGTCGGCTACCGACGCACTCGCCGACAGAAAAGTACTTTCAGTCGCTGTCGAGCCTCGCGGGCGAGCACGGGCTGCGGGTCGTGAGACACAATCCGCTATCGGAGCGATCCTATCCGGGACTGCTCGAGAAGCGGTATGCCTATGAGGTGCACGGTTCAATGCCGGACCTCGCTCGGTTCTTCAAGGCAATCGAGGAAGCGGACTTTTGGGCCGACGTCAGCTACCTGCGAATCGTCAACAGCCAGGGAGGTGACGGCGGTGATCGCGTCGCCTTGCTCACCATTAGCGTCTTCTCCGCACGGCGTGGGGACGCAACTTCGGAAGACGGATGATGTTAGTAACGCACTCCAAGAAGAGGGCTTACGTCGCGATACTGATACTCGGAGGGGTTGCCCTCGCGATCGACCGGTTCGTTCTGCCGGAGAGCGCGTCCACGCCGGCTACGGTTATCGCCGAAGAGACGCCGCCAGTTACTGCAACGGAGCAGAAGGAGAGCGAATCTCGCGCCTCGGTCCCGATACCGGAGCTGCCGTTCCCTCGCGGCCTCAAGACGTTCGGTCTCGGAAGCACAATTAGGGATCTTTTTGCTGCCCCCAAGGCGTTTTCGGACGCCGACACCGAAAATGGGGCACCCGATAAGAACGGACCGGGAGCGTTACGAAGAGTCGACGACGAGCGGAATACCAGTGCCGCGTTCGTGACGCAACATAACCTCGAGGCCGTGTTGGTCCACGCACGTCTGAGAATCGCCGTGATTGACGGTGTCTGGTTGCGAATAGGCGATGTTATCGATGGATGCACACTCGAGGGCATCGCCGGAAGGACCGCTCGTTTTTCCTGCCATGACGGCGAAGTCGTCCTTGACATGTCCGACCGGTTGAAGCTGTCAAGTGACTAAAGTGCACAAAGGATCATAACGATAGCGCGTGTATCGTATGCTGACTACGGGTGCCGGGGTGGGTAATCTCCGCCGGCAATTGGGGTGACACTAGGAATCACTTTAGCGAGCAATCGATCATGAAGAGCAGGTCAAGAACCCGGGCGTTCAGTCTCGTCGAGCTGGTCATCGTAGTCGTGATTATTGGTGTGATCGCCGCAATCGCGGTTCCGCGCATAAGCCGCGGTGCGAAGGGGGCGGGCGAGTCCGCACTGCGAGGCAGTCTGGCCAGCCTGCGCAACTCCATAGACATGTTCGCAGCCGAGCACGGCGGAAACTTCCCGGGCGGATGGGCGGTTAACACCGAGGTGGAGCTCGTCCGCCACCTTACGGAAAAGACCGACGCCGCCGGTGCCGCCGGTGGTATCTTCGGACCCTATCTGCGCAGAGGTTTCCCGCCGATCTCGGTCGGTCCGAACGCCGGCACCGGTGCCGACGGCGTCATCATGACGAACACGGCAGGATGGGCGATGGCCCTCAGCGAAGCTACCGCCACCGCGGGATGGGTCTATAACTACGAGACCGGCGACCTGATCGGCAACACCGACGACACCGACGAAAACGGCGACGGGTACGACACGTACTAAAAGACCGACTGGCAAACGTCGGGACATAACCAGTACACGACCGCGTGGGCTCATACAAGGAGTTCGCGCGGTCGTCTCTTTGCCCGCCCGGCCGGCCATATCGTACGCTTTGGTGGACCTGCCGACCGCTCTTGCGGGGGAAGGTGCGTATGGAAGATCGCCGGAAACGCGGACCATCGCCCCATCAGAGGGGTGCCTTCACCTTGGTCGAATTGGTGATGGTGGTTACGATTATCGGGGTAATCGCCGCGATCGCCGTGCCGCGCCTCTCCAGCGCCTCCGCCAATGCCTCCGCCAACGCCCTACGGGCGACGCTGACGAACGTTCGCAAGGCCATAGACTGCTACTACGCGGAGCACGACAGCTTTCCGGGCTACACCCCCGGAACAACCACGCCCGACAACGACAAGTTCATCGACCAACTCGTCAAGTACACCGACCGGCGCGGTAATACGGCAGACTCCTACGGAAGTCCCTTCATATTCGGACCGTACCTCCGCAAGCCGTTTCCGGCGAATCCGACCAACAGTCTTCAAACGGTCCACGTCAAAGCACAAGAGGCCGACGGCAACCCGGCCGATGGTTCCGTAGGGTGGATCGCCGTTCTCGCAACGGGCGACTTCGGTATCAGCGCGACCGACGTCGAGCTGGAGAAAATCGGCATTGACGACGCCGTCGCGAAGAAGCTCGTCAAGCTTTCGGAGTGATCTCGAGCAGCGACGGCTCCTAGATGTCCTTCCGTTTGGAACTTCGCCGCAGGATTCACGCGTCATGAGTCTTAAGGAGCACAAGTCTGTAGCGGCCGGCGTGCCCGCCGGCCGTCGTACGCTTAAAGGGCGCGAGCACCAAAAGCTCCCGGCTCGACCCGCCTTCACCATCGTCGAGGCCGTTATCGTGGTCTTCATTATCGGAGTCATCTCCGCGATCGCCCTGCCGCGTTACGCCGGCCTCGTGGCGCAACAGCGAGCGGAGGCGACCGCCAGGCGAATCATCGCCGACCTAGCGTACGCCCAGCGCCACGCCAGACTCAC
>CBDUZY010000022.1:0-13631 GCA_965371825.1 uncultured bacterium | reverse complement strand
CGGTCCAGCCTCTGCGAGATCGGCAACTCCGACGATGACAGGGGTGCCATCGCCGCGCAGAGTTCCGCCGACCGTCGTGGCGAGCTCCTCGACTGTGTAGGTCGGGCCCATAGCTCTGCCGGTGCTCCGGGCTAGCCGCCGCCCGGCTCGTTAACCGGTCCGCCGCTCGGCTTGTAGCGGGCGTTGAGGCGGGCAACAACCTCATCGGTAATGTCCACGTCCCGGCTCCAGTACAGTACTTTCTGCAGCAAGATGTGCTGACGGATCTGTGTGGTTGACTCGGGCATTTCCGCCGGCAGTTGATCGCCGGCGAGAACGACGTCGATTCCCTTCTCCACCGCGATCTCGCGCACTACCGCCTGGATATCGTCGAAAATGCTCCGAAGTGAGTTCGCCAGACCACGCTCGACCTTCTGTCCTTCCGAATCCATGAACCATTGGAGCTCCGCCTCGAGCATGGCGACCTCCTTGCGACGCCGCTCGAACTCCTCGGTGCCCGGTTTGATTTCCTCCTGCAACGCTTGCTTGGCCCGGTCGATCCGCTCGCGCATGGTGTCACGTTCCGCGCCGAGGCGGCGGCGGAGAGCGTCGAACTGGGTCTCGAGATCTCCGGTCCTGGCGTACCGCTCCGAGACGACCGGCACGTTGATCACGGCTATTTTGGGCGAGGCCCACACCAGGCTTGGTGCGCCAAGAACAAGCGCCGTGAGAGCGTATGAAGCAATCCGCGTCATGGTGTTCTCCTAAGAACGAATGGTCGTAATCGACCGCACGGCCCGCGCGCCACGCTGTTGGGATGCTATCACAACTGCGCGCCTGCCGTAAGGGACTGTCCCGGCCCGAGCTTGAAAGGGGTGTGGCCCGTTTATGGCGTCCTGATGGAATGCGTGTACCACATGAAGGGCATCATGCGCTTACGATGGCTCACATTCCCAGCCTGAAGGGCTGAACGATAGTAGCCGTGGGCAAGTCCCGACGGAAGTCGGGACGCCGCCCACGGATTCGGGGGGGCAACAGTCCATTCGACCCTGGAAGGGTCGCATGAGTCCCGACGAGATAGACGACCCTTTCAGGGTCGCAATGTTCGGTGTTGCCGCGATCCGGTGGCGGCGTCCGCCTGTGGCGGACTTGCCACCGGCTACTGTCTGGCAGACTTTCAGCCTGCTACTTGGGGTCGGCGGACATGTTCCGACGGTCTAGAAGAGGCCGCCCACCATGAAGCTGAAGACCTGTTCGTCGTCGTCCGAGTCGGACGAGATGGGTACGGCCAGGTTCACCTCAATCGGAAGCGGACCGAGCAGGTTGATAGTCAGGCGAATACCGGTGCCGATTGAGGCCCGGTACGCCCCGCCCCCAGCGGTGCCGGTGTCGAAGAATACATGACCCCGAAGGTTCTCCCCGTAGACCGGATAGCTGTACTCCGCCCCGAGTAGAACAAGGAAGTCGCCGCCGACGTTCGTATCGTCGATTCCGTCCCGCTCTCCGACGCCGCGGAACTCGAAACCGCGGATCGACCCCGTCCCTCCGGCGAAGTAGCGCTCGAACACCGGGGCGTTACCGAGGATGACGCCGCCCTCCGATCGCAAGTGCAGCACGCGCTTTCGCTCGAGACGATCGGTCGAGAGGGTTTTGTACCAGTTGTAGCGGACGTTCGCCTTGCCGAAGACGTGATCGCCCACGGGGATGCCGAACTGCTGATAACTGATCCGAAGTCGATCGCCCGAGCTCGGGAGGTAGCGGTTGTCGGTTCGATCCCGCACCAGCGTGCCTTTGACCGAGGGCATCAGGTTGCTGCCCTCGTCGTCGCGAAGCTCACCCGACGCGAACAGGTCGATATCGTCTATATTCACAGTCTCGACGCGAAGGGCGAGCTCGCCGGACCATCCACGGAATCGACCGCGCTGGAACCTCTTCCCGACGCTGACAGTCGCACCGCCACGCCGCTCTGTGTAGCCTTCTCGGCCGCGCTCGAACAAGTAAACGCCGGTGTCAAGCCGGATCGGTTTGTCGAACAAGTACGGCTCGGTGAAGTCGATCCGGAATCTGCCCAGATCCGTGCCCGGTTGCAGCTCGATGCGCATCCGCTGCCCACCACCGGTGAATGCCCGAAACTTGAACAGCTCCGACAAGGTGCGCGGCGGATCGAACAAGTCGAAGTTCTGGAGGTCCAAGACGACGGAACCGACCAGCCCGCTGTTGCTGGTCACTCCGAAACCGAAGAGGAAGTCACCGGACTTCTCCGCCTCGGTGACGTCGATCACGGCGTCGCGGACTCCGGGGGCATTGCCAACCGGAAGAACGCGGGCGGAGCTGAATATCCGAGTGCTCAAGAGCTGCTGCTCGGCGTTCTTGGCTGCGGTCAGGTTGAACAGATCGTCGGGCGGGTAGAGATCAAGCGTTCTTCTGATCACTTTGTCCTTCGTACGCGTGTTACCCCGAACCGCGATGCGCCCGACCCTGAACTGCTCTCCCTCCGCAATCTCGAATGTAATGCGGACGAGACCGGGCGTATCGGAGAAAACGCGAATCGCCCGGACGCCGGCGTATAGGAAGCCGAGTTCACCATAGCGCGTCCTGATCGCACGGGCGTCGGCGTCGACTTGACGTCGCCTGACCGTCGCGCCCATGCCCGACTCGATCAGCTCGGCAAGCTCCTCAGCGGAGAGTTCCGCATTGCCCCGGAACTGAATGTCCTCGATCGCGTACTGGATACCCTCCTCGATCGTGAAGACGATCGTCAAGTCCCGACCGTCTTCGCTGACTTCCTTGCGATAGCTTGCCCGAGCATCCAGGAAACCGTAGTCACGATAGTAATTCGCCAGCCTGGCGACGTCGGTTTCGGTACCGTCCTCGTCGAAAGCGCCCGTGCGAAAAAACCACAGGGCTGTCTTCGTCACGATCTGCCTCTTGAGTTCGCGGGCGGGAAGCGATGCGTTGCCCTCGAAGACGATCTTACGGATGCGAACTTGTGTCCCCTCGCGAATCGTGTATACGAGTTCGCCGGTCTGTTCGATCCGCGTCCGGTCGAAGGTGACCACCACATCTGAATAACCGGCCTCGCGGTATAGGCCCAAGATCGCGTCGGCGCCGTCGCGCACGTTGAACCAGTCGACCGGCTCGCCGACCTTCTGAACGACCTCGCTCAGCAATCGCCTGTCGTCGAACTTCTCGTTCCCTTCAAAGGTAATCGCGGAGACGATCAGACGCTCGCGCAGCTCGAAGGTCACACGTACGCCGGCGTCAGTCTCATCGATTCGGTAAGTGGCTGCCAGGAACCGCCCGGTGCGGAGCAGTCGAGTGATAGCCGAGTCGAGCTCCGCCTTCTCGAGGCGGTCGCCCACGCGCACCCGGACCACGTCTTTAACCAACGCAACCGGAGTCCGATCAAGCCCGGTGAACTCTATCGCGGTGACGGTGGGTGGCGGGTCAGCCTGGCGTGCGTGAAGCGACGTGGGTACAAGGATCAGCCACCCACCCAGCAGGCACGCCTGCAGGGCTCGGCCGGTTCGGCACCGTGTGAAGTTGGAGGAACGCTTCAAGTCGATTCCCTGATCGCAATTGGGATCGTCACGGCGTGCCGAGCGACAGCGCCGATCTACGCGCCAACAAAGGGAGCATCATACCGGCGTCGAATAGCTTGGCAAACCCAGGTTTGCCGATGGACCGCGTCCTCCGCGCGACGCCTGTCCGGGGTCCCCTAGAACGGCACGACGTCGTCGACGGTGCGAAACGGGGCGACTTCCTGTGAGTAGTTCGCGAAGCGCGTGAACCTGCTGTCGAATGTCAACGTTACCGACCCGGTCGGGCCGTTACGCTGCTTGGCGATGATCAGCTCGGCCAGCCCCCGGACCTCCTCCTTGTCGGTATGGTAATACTCCTCGCGGTGGATCAGGAGCACCACGTCCGCATCCTGCTCTATCGCTCCGGACTCGCGGAGGTCGCTCATCAGCGGCCTCTTGTCTGCCCGCCCTTCGGGCATGCGGTTCAACTGGGAAAGGGCGATCACGGGGATCTTCAGCTCGCGGCCCAGGCTCTTGAGACCGCGACTGATCGTGGCGATCTCGACCTGCCGGCTTTCGCAATTGGGCGTGTGCATGAGCTGGAGATAGTCAACAAAGACGGCCTCGACCCCAAAACGCTGCCTCATTCGTCGAGCCTTCGACCGCAGCTCCATGATCGTCATGCCGGGCGTGTCATCCAGGAACAACCTGACGTTCTCAAAGCGATCGGCTACGTCCTGCAGGTTGCGATGGTCCTGTTCCGATAGCGCCCGCCTCCGAAGCTTTCCCAAGTCCACGCCGGCGTCGGCGCACGCCAAGCGCTCGCCGAGCTGTTCGCAGCTCATCTCCATCGAGAAGAACGCGATCGGTTTGCCCTCGTCCAAGGCCATGTTGCGCGCAACTGTCAGCCCCAGGGCGGTCTTGCCCATCGAGGGGCGACCGGCCAGGATAATCAGATCGCCGGGGCGCAAGCCGCCGGTCATGTCGTCGAACTTCGTGAACCCGGTATCCAACCCATCGTGCTTGACCCCATCGCGGAGTTGCTGGGCTAGACGCGTGACTACATCACGGACTTCGACGGCCTGACCGCTGACGCGGCGCTCGGTGACCTCGAAAATCCTCTGCTCGGCCCGGTCGAGGATGTCCTTGGCGTCGTCGATCCCCGCATAGGCCTGGTCGGCGATTTGAGATGCGCAGCGGATCAGGTCGCGGAGCATCCCCCTATCGCGGACGATCCTGGCGTAGTGCTCGGCGTTGGCCCACTCGCCGAAGCTCTCGGCGAGCTGGATCATATACTCCTGCCCGCCGACGAAGTCGAACAACTCGCGCCGGCGCAGCTCGTCACAGACGACGATCAGGTCGATTGCCTTCGCCGCGTCGTCGTAAAGATCTAGAAGTACTTCGAAGAGTTTTTGATGGACGGGCAGATAGAACCACCCGCTGTCACTTCGTCCGACAATCGGGATTACCTCGGCGAAGGCGTCCCGGCTCATCATCAAGGAGCCGAGAAGGGCCATCTCGGCGTCGAGGTCCTGCGGCGGCATGCGCTCCGGTCGAACCGTTGCGGCGGAGGTTTGACTAATCGTTTCGGTCGTCGTCATAGGTGCCAGCCTCCATGCCAGCCTCTGAGGCCCCAGCGGTTTCTTCTTCCTCGTCGCCTTCGCCTTCCTCCTTCTCTCTCACGACCCATACCTTGATCGAGCTGAGCAGTTCCGGATGGAGGCGTACCTCGACGGATACGTTGTCGAGCTGGCGGATCGGCTCGTCCAGCATCACCTGTTCGGGTTTTACGAAGTGTCCCTCATCCAGCAACGCGGCTGTGATCTCCCGGGTTCCAACAGAACCGTACAACACGCCTTCCTCGTTGGCCCGTGCCCTGACGGTAACTTCGACGCCTTCGAGGCGCTGGGACGCGGCCTCGAGCTGCTTGCGCTTCAGCTTGATCTCCTCCTCGGCCGCCTTTCGAGCCTCAGCCAGCTTCCGCATGTTGGCCTTCGTCGGCTCGGTCGCGAGATGTTGAGGTAAGAGGTAATTACGAGCGTAGCCGGATGACACCTCGACGATGTCTCCGACGATCCCCAGTTCCTGAATGTTCTTGCATAAGAGAAGCTTCATGTCGCCGTTTCGACCTTTCTGTATCAGGCTACGCCCGCATGGTAATCAGCTCGTTCGTCGTCCCACACCGCCGGCATTTTTCCGCCGTCTAGAACGGAATGTCATCGTCCGTCGGCGGTGGAGGAGCGTCGTGGTTCGCGCCGCCTACCGGTGCCGAGGCCGGTTCGGCGCTGTCTCTGCGCCCGCCTCCGCCTTCGCCTCCGCGTCCGCCACCGAGGAATGTGAAGTTGTCCACCAACACCTCGTGCTTGCTGCGCTTGTCGCCTTCCGGCGTCGTCCACCTGTTCAACTGCAGGCGCCCCTCGACGAGTACCGTCCGCCCCTTGGCCATATACTGGTTGAAGGTCTCACCGCCCCGCCCAAAAAGCGTGCAGTCGACGAAGCAGACGTCCTCTCGCGTGTTCCCGTCGCGATCCCGCCACTTACGGTTGGTGGCGATCCCGAACTTGCACACGGCCGTGTTGGACGGTGTGTAGCTCAACTGGGGGTCCCGCGTCAGGTTCCCGACAAGCACGATACGATTGTAACTCGACACGTTTCCGTCCTCTCAACAACGTGTGCCGTTCGCCGATCGGTCGGTACGGACCTCCGCCCACCGGTCGGACCACTGCGCCTCTGGTCAATCCGCCGCGGTGGACTTCGTCTCTTCGGAAGTTTTCTCCGGCTCTTTCTCCGCAACGGCCGTCTTCGCGCCGCCAGAGCCAGCCTCTGCCTCCGCCGGGCGCTCCTGGTCCCTGCCACGTCGATCTCTATACCTGTGACCTCTCCCTTGGTCGCCAGTCCGCTCCTCGGGACGGTCCGTAACCGCCTTCTCCATGGCTTCCGGTGTCATATCGTCGGCACGGAGGACCATCATTCGCAGGATGTTCTCCGAGAGCCTGGCGTCGCGTTCCAACGGCGTAATCTTCTGCGGCGAGGACTTGAAGTACACGAGAACGTATACTCCTCGCTTCCGGCCCTTGATCTTGTACGCCAGACGCCGCTCGTCCCATAGTCGACAGAAGACTATCTCGGCTTCGGCCCGTTCCATCAGGCGTCGAATCTCCGCCTCGCAGTTCTCGAACGAGCCGCCGAATGTCGGATCGAACAGAAACATCGCCTCGTATTGGTTCAAAATCTCATGTCTCCTAGTGCATGGCGAACTCGCCACGTCAGGCCAAAATCGGGCACCAGTGCTTTGCCCGTCGCCCTACTCGGGCGGATCGCCGTTGAACCGTGTCATCGTCGGCTCGGGTCCTCGTTCGATCCAACACTCGACGGCGTCGGCGGCGTGCCGCCGCGCCCGTTGCATTACTTCCTCTTCCACGTCGGCAAAGCGGTGGAGCACGTAGGCCGATGGATCTCCGATAGCCTCGCCGATACCGACCCGGAGGCGACACCACGCGTCGCCCCCGAGGCGATCGATTATGCTTTGCAGCCCCTTGTGTCCGCCGGCCGATCCGCCGGCCCGCATCCTTACCCGCCCGACCGGCAGCGCCATATCGTCCGTAACGACGACCAGATCCGCCAACTCGAGCTTGTAGAACCGCCCGGCTGCGACCACCGCACGCCCGCTGCGGTTCATGAACGTCGTCGGCTTGAGCAGCACCACCCGCTCATCCCGCACCTCACCGGACCCGAACCAGGCGTGAAACTTCTCGCGACCACAGTCGATCGCCCAGCGCGATGCAAGTAGGTCGACCACGTCGAATCCCACGTTGTGTCGAGTGCCGGCGTAACCGGGACCGGGGTTTCCGAGGCCGATGATAAGCTTCATCGCAACACGCTACGCGATCACGACTTGTCTTTCGCAGCCTCCTCGTCCTTCCGCACACGTCCGATGCGCTCCGGTTCGGCTTCCTTCTCTTCCACTTCTTCCGCCTCGGTCTCGGCGACCTCCGCGGCGTGCACCGCGAGCACCCGCACCGTGGCCACGCGATCCTCGGGACCCGCGAGAGCAACCACGCCCTCCGGCAGTTCCAGGTCTTTCACGTGCAGCGACTCCCCCAGCCCCAACTCCGTGACCACCGGATGGAGCGTATCGGGAATAGCCGTCACCAAACACTCGATTTCGAGATCCGCCATGACCATATCGAGGACACCGCCCTCGTGCGTTCCCTTCGGCACGCCGCGTGGCTCGATGCCGACGCGCACACGAACGCGTTCAGTCAGGTCCACGCGAGTCAGATCCATGTGAATCGGAGTCGCCCCCAGATGGTCGTACTGGACCGCCTTGATCAGGTACGGCGCGGCGCTGCCCTCGATCTCCACCTCCATCGTTCGAGCACCGTGGGCCAGGGCGACCTCCACTTCGTGCTGGACGAGCGAGATGGTGACCGGTGCCTTCCCGTGGCCGTAAATAACGGTGGGCAATCGGCCCTCCGCTCGAACGCACTGCGCCGCTCGTGTTCCCAATGCGTTACGGGGTTCACCCGTTAGCCTTAAGTTTTCCATTAAACTGCCAATCTCCCAGCGTCAATGATCACAGAACAGGGCACTGACGGACTTGTGCTCGTGTATGCGCCGTATCGCCTCGCCGACCAGGTCGGCCACGGAGAGAACCGTCAGATTCTTCAGTTTGTCCTTGACTCCCGCCCGTAGCGGGATCGTATCCGTTACCACGATCTCACTCAGCTCGGCGGCAATCAGACGCTCGATCGCCGGTCCGGCGAACACGCCATGCGTCGCGGCGACGTGAATGCCTGTCGCCCCGTGCTTTCGCGCCAGCTTTGCGGCCTCGCAGACCGTCCCGGCGGTCGTGATCATGTCGTCGAACATCATCACATCCCTGCCCTTGACGTTTCCGATGATGTTGACCGCTACGGTCGAGTCGCCCGAGATGCGGCGCTTGTGAATCACCGCCAGCTCACTGCCGACCCGCGAGGCAAAATCGCTTCCGAACTTGATGTTCCCGATATCCGGCGACACGAGCACCGCATCATGCAGATCGCGTTTCATGAAGTGCTCGGAAAGAACCGGTGCGGCTGTCAGGTGATCGACCGGAATGTCGAAAAAGCCCTGGATCTGATCGGCGTGCAGATTCATTGTCAGCACGCGGTTGACACCCGCCTTCGTAAGCATGTTGGCGACAAGCTTGGCCGTGATCGGCGTCCGCCCCTCCGATTTGCGGTCCTGCCGGGCGTATCCAAAGTAGGGCATGACCGCGGTGATTCGCTTTGCGCTCGCCCGGCGCAGGCAGTCGATGAAGATCAAAAGCTCCATCAAAGTGTCGTTGACCGGCGGGCAAGTGGCCTGCACCACGAAGCAGTCCTTGCCGCGCACATCGTCCTCGACCTTGACCAGCGTCTCGCCATCGGGGAAGTAGGCTGACACCGCTCGCCCAGGCGCAATCTCCAGATACTTGCAGATCCGCTCCGTCAGGGCAGTGCTCGCCGAACCGCCGAAGATAGCCATGCCGTCCAGATCGCGATCGGACCGTGCCTGAGCGCTCAAGTTCATTATGCAACGACCTCCGCCCCCGCGACCGATTCCACGACCTGACCATCCTTCACATTCTGACCTGCGCAGACGTGCGCAAACGGACCGATACGGCAACCGGCTCCGATCGTTGCCCCCATGCCGATGAACGTGAAGGGAAAGACGACCGTCTCTCGCCCGATCGACACGTCGGCCTCGATCCAGGTGTTGTCCGGATCGATGATCGTCACGCCGTCTTCCACCAACGCGCTCTGCAAACGATCCTGCATCACCCGGCCGACCGCCGCGAGGTCGATCCGCGAGTTGATGCCCACCGCATCCTCGGGCGGGACCTGGACCTTCGCGGAAACATCGTGCCCCGCCTCGCGCAGTATCCGCACCACATCCGTCAGGTAGTATTCACTCTTCGATGCCGCCGGTTCGAGTTTCCCAAGAGCTTCAAACAGCCTGGCGGTGTCAAAGCAGTAGTAACTCGGGTTCACTTCGCGGATACTCCGCTGACTTTCGTCGCAATCGCGGTGCTCGACTATCGCCTCGAGGTTGCCGGCCGAGTCCCGTGCTATCCGCCCGTAACCCGTGGGATCATCCAGAACGGTCGTCGCCAGCGTAAGGGCGTGGCCGGTTTCCTCCCTCGTGTCGATCAGGTCCACCAGTGTCTGGCGCCGGATCAACGGCATGTCACCCGCGATTACGAGAAGACTCCCGGCAAAACCGTCGAGGGCCTCGCGACAACACAGCACCGCGTCGCCCGTCCCACGCTGCTTGGTCTGCTTGACCCACGTGATATCGCGCTCGGCCTCGAACTTCTCGAAGACCTGATCCCTGCCATGCCCGACGACCACCAGCAACCGGTCCACACCCGCGAGGCGACACGCACTGACCACGTAGCCCAACATCGGCCGCCCACAGATCTCATGCAGGACCTTGGGCAGATCACTCTTCATGCGGGTGCTCTTACCCGCGGCAAGAATGATCACGGCTGCCTCAGGTCCCTCAATTGCTGCGTCGTCACTCATAAAGATCACCGTGTCGGTGACGCGTCAGGCAACTCCAAGCGCCGGAGTCCCGAGGCGCGCCGCAGACATCCCGATTGACCTGCCGAGATCACTTGATACCGGCGAAGTCAGCCGAACCGTGCAAAGCGACCATTACCCGGCCAGGATTCGAACCTGAAATACCAGGACCAAAACCTGGTGTGTTACCATTACACCACCGGGCAGTCGCCAACGATCACATCAGCACCGATAGCTAATAACAATCCGTTCCGCAGTTGGAGCCGCTTCGACTGGAGAGGGTCGCGGCGCCGGTCTCGTCGCCGAGGTCTGAACGTTCCGCCGCGAAGAGGAACGCCCATTGTCCACGCCCCACCTCCGGCGGGCGCCAGGACTCGCCCCATAGACCACGAGCTGCTTCCCAGGCCGCAATACTTACCCGGGCAAAGCTACCGATCGGCGAAGACTATTCGGACAGGGCCCTTTCGTCAAGAGTCCGCCGGGCACCCCGTCTCCAGCACTGATACGGCCTATTTCCACGGCAGCCCGCCACTTTCGGCTGTCTAGGCAAAATAGGTAGAGATTATCTGGCTGGAATCGAAGCCCGCGCCCGATAAAGGACCCAAGCCAGCGACTGGAAAAACGGAGCTAAACGGATGATGAAACGAATGAAACGATGCAAGAGCTTTCTGCAGGTCGGTGCGGTCGGAGCCCTGTCGATCGGAATCCTATCGGGCACAGGATGCACGGAGGAGGAGATCGATGCCGTCCTCGCGGGGATAACGATTGTCGCGGACGAACTGATGCAACAAGACGAGGACAAAGACATCAGTTTCGGCGATTGGCTTGCGGATGAGCTGTCAGACTGACCGTCGAAAGCTCGCTGCGCCCCCGAACTGACACCAGTTGCAGGGCAACGCGGTCGGCGTGAGCAAGGAGGCGAACGCCGCCGCGGCCCGGCCGTCTACGCGGGCGTCGCGGTCTCCCCGGAGGTGCACCTTTCGGCAGCGGGAGACCGGACCACGGGGAAGAGCCGAGTTCGCGCCGCGCTGATCGTCTCAGCGTCCCGCGCGGAACCACCCGAATCCCGTGAGAGATTCCGCCTCTCCAACCACTTGGACACCTGGCGATCAAAGAGCGTTTCGCTCAGCAGAATGACCGCCGGATGATCCAGGCGCAAGTCCCGCACCACAGTGCGGAGTGTCCGACGTTCGGTAGGCGATAGCTCGAGCTTGTCCAGCACGTCGCCGAAGAGCTGTTGCGGGTCGTCGCAAGTGACCAAGCGTTCCGCCCTCCGGCGCTGAAGCGCCGTGAGGGCGTAGGCCAGGGCCACCAGAGAGGCAAGCCCCAACAGCGCAAGCACGGTTTCCAAGATCGATCCCCCCATCTGGAACTGCTCGCGCATGGCCCTATGGACTTCGGGCAGGGCGTCAACTTGTGTCAATACATTAACCATCTAGGGAGACCTTTGACGGAGCCCATACCGCTCGAGCTTTCAAGGCGCCCGAGGCCGACTGAGGTAACTCGGTCTCCGAGAGAAGTTCCCGCAGTATTCGCCCGGCCCGGCGCCGAACATGTTCATCAGGGTCGGTCCGACCGAGTTCGCGGATTCGATGGAGCACGGTCCGCAAGCGCATGCGCTCGACCACCCATAAGGCGCTGATCCGATGGGCGCACGATTGATCTTCGAGCATGTCGAGCAAGGCCTCCGCGGCGGCGTGCAGCTCGACCCCAAGAAGCGCCTTGATCGCGTTCGCCCGCACCCGACTGTTGGAAGACTCCAGCTTCTCGGCAACGGCATCCACACGTTTGCCCAGGCCGAACTCGTCGAGAACCTCGATGGTATTCGCTTGGACACGGTCGTCACGGTCGTTCAGTGTGGACCGAAGGATGCGTGCCGCCGTCGGTCCAGGCAGCCTCGAGAGCAACGCCACCGCGACCGCTCGGACGGTCGGATCGGCATCGTACGCCAAGTGATAGATGTCCTCATCGACCTCGCCGATGACCTTCAAAGCCGCGGCCACCCGTATCGCCCGGCTGCGTTCGCCGGCAACCGGGCTGCGGAACTTGGCGCGAAGACGTGCCGGCACGTCGGGGATCGCCGTCAGAACCGCCTCCAGGTCAGTTCGGCCGGTCTCGGGCTCCGGATCGTCAAACGAGTCGAAGTACCGGTCGAAGGCGTCGTGTCCGGTCGCGATTGGGGTTTGCGTGCGATCGGCGTGCTCAGCGGCCATCCCGGACTTCCGCGCCGGCGGGTTCCGCCGCCGGCACTCTCGCGCCGCGGTGACGGCGGTGTCGTCGCCGCGCCTGGAGGCCAACGTGTTTAGAAGCTCCGTCGCGGCTGCACAGGGATCCTGAACGAGTCGCCAGACCACGGCCTGGCGAAGCTCCGCTCGTCCGCCTCCAAGAAGCGCACGGAAGATCTCCATCCGCTTCTCGTCGGTCTCGCCGGTCACGCTAAGGAAGTGGAGGGCTTGGTCCACCTTATGCCCGTCGAGTCTGCATAATTTCTCAACCCATTCACCGTTCCATTTCGCGTTACGAATCCACTTGCATCCGCGTTCGATTTGGGCATCGGCCACGAGCCAGCACTCACTCAACAGAGCCCGGATGAACGCCGGGGTATCGGCCCTTCCGATCGCCCCGGCGGCGGCGGCCCTTAGCTGAGGGATGGCCAGGGCACGCAATACGGCCCCGGCGAGCCGCGGGTCTTCCGCGTAGGCGATGACGGGAAGGAGCATAAAGCCGAGCCTGCCGTGCGGGTCCTGCAGCTTGGTCCGGATAGCGGGCTCGAGTCGACCGATCATCCAAAGGGCAGCGTCGAGCACTTGCGGTTGCCGGTGGATCTCCCAGATCATAACACCTTCTCGTAGTGCGTCCGCGAGTAGATCCGACTGGATCGCGAGTCCAGCCACTTCGTCCACGCCGGGCGGTCCGGCGGATCGCTCCAGCAGACGATCGGTCATTCTGTTGAGGGCGATGGCAGCGCGTTCGCGAGTCTGTTTACAGCGGTGTTGAAGGGCGTCGGTCAGTAAGTACGCGGACTTTCCGTCCTGGGCGTCGGTGATCATCTCGATCGCACTTACCCGGTCCTCGAACGCCGCGGCGCCCATCGCCCCGCGCATGCCCGGTCGCACGCCGTCAATGTGCTCGAGGATAAGCCGTTGAAGATGCTCCTCGTACTCGTTGTACGCACATACGACCGCCGTCAGAGCGGGGCCATGGGCTCGCTCGACCAACAGATCGAGCGCGGCATCCTGCACCCGGGGCGGCATGTCGGGCAACGCCTTGGTGATTGCGGTGTCGGCGGCGACGTTGCGTTCGCCTAGGAGTAAAGGTAACGCGGCTGGGATCGCGCTTTCGGGCATAGCGTAACTATCGGTCGCGGCTGTGGAACGGCTTGCGATGAAAGAGACCGTGGGCCCCGAGGGCGCAAGCGGCAGCACTGGCGGTTGGGTCGCGTTTCAGTGTTGCGCGGCGTGCCCTGCTCGGTCAACTTGGCACAAGACTCCTAGCGGTCCCACTTCCAACCGGCGGGTGCGTAATGGCCACGAGACCCCTCTGGAATCTCCCTCAGCGGAGGTCCTTCTCGAAGATGACGACGTTG
>CBDUZY010000021.1:0-13667 GCA_965371825.1 uncultured bacterium | reverse complement strand
CACGACCTGCGAAACATTCACCTTTACGACGACGACGTCGAGTGGATCGACATACGAGATGCGGTGGGCGATCTGACCAACGAGTTCATCTGCCTGAATGAGGTTTACCCGAACGGTTTTCGGATTCCCGCGAGGCTTGTCGGTGAGAACATCGTTCACTTGCCCACCGTGAAAACGCACGTTTTCACCACCATGACCGGGGCGATGAAGAACGCCTTCGGCGGGCTGCTCAACGAGCATCGCCACTGGACCCATCCGGTGATCCACGAAACTCTCGTCGATCTACTGATGATCCAACAGCGAATCCACCGCGGCGTATTCGCGGTGATGGATGGGACGTTTGCGGGCGACGGACCGGGGCCTCGGTGCATGGTTCCGCACGTCAAGAACGTTCTGCTTGCCTCGGCTGATCAGGTCGCGATCGACGCGACCGCCGCGAAGCTGATGGGGTTCGACCCGCTGGGCGACATCAAGTTCATCCGCTTAGCCCATGAGCGCGGGCTGGGCTGCGGTGATCCTAAAGAGATAGAGATCGTGGGGGACGAGGACGCGGCGGCCCAGCGTTGGGGCTTTGACGGGCCGTTCAAACGGATGACTTTCGCCGCGAATATGCAGCACAAGATCTACTGGGGCAAGCTCAAGGGGATGCTCGAATGGTCGCTGAAGACCTGGCTTGCACCCTGGGCCTACATCGCCAGCGTGCTCTACCACGACACCTTCTGGTATCCGTTCCGCGGTCGCCGACGCGTTCGAGAGGCGCTGCGGAGCAAGTGGGGTCGCTTGTTCAACAACTGGGAGACGGTTCAACCGGATGAAGCGGGCTATCCGGATGTAGGCGGAGAGGGAGTGCGCAGCGTCCGAGGCGTCTCGCGGCTACTGGTGATGTCCATGAAGATTCTATGGAGCTGCATCCTCGAAGCGCCAGAGTTCGCCTCGCGCCGACTTCGCAAGGGGCGAACGCCACCGGTTCCACCTCGAGGCCTCGCTAACGACGAGTGATTCGCGAGGTTACAACGCGGCACTCGCGCCTCCCAGTCTCCGATCCACCCCGATCAGCCCACACGATCTGGACATGCAGGAACCGCCGGTTAGACTGACCGGCCTGGTAAGCGTAGAGGCTGAACCGGCTGGAGCACTCCGGATGGGCGCGAAAGGCAAAGCGAACAGGACAAGGCCGCGAAGACTCAAGGGGTTCAGGGACGTAGCCGCCGCGGACGTCCTCGCCCGCGATCGGATGATCGCCCGAATCCGCGAGGTCTACGAGCGCTACGGGTTCGTTCCGCTGGAGACGCCCGCCCTCGAGTACGTCGACATGCTCGGCAAGTACCTCCCCGAGGCGGATCAGCCCGACGGCGGGATCTTCGCCTTTCGCGACGAGGACGACGAGTGGATCGCCCTTCGCTACGACCTGACCGCTCCGCTGTCGCGATTCGTAGCCATGAACCCCGATCTGCCCCGTCCGTTCCGGCGCTATCAGGTCGGCCCGGTCTATCGCCAGGAGAAGCCCGGACCGGATAGATTCCGCGAGTTCTATCAGTTCGACTTCGACTCCGTGGGGACGGGCTCCATGCTGGCGGACGCCGAGTGCTGTGCGGTGATGTGTGACACGCTCGAGTCACTGGGGATCAAGCCGGGCGACTACGTCGTCCGCGTCAACGACCGCAAGGTGCTCAACGGCGTGCTCGAGACGATGGCCGGTGGAAAGAGCCTCCCGCCCGAGGTGTCGCTGGCTGTGCTCCGCTCGATAGACAAGCTCGATCGAATCGGCCTCGACGGGGTCAAAGAGCTTCTCGGGGCCGGTCGACAGGACGATTCCGGCGATTTCACGAAAGGGGCGGGACTGTCCACGTCGCAGATCGGCGTGGTGGCTGATTACCTGGCGATCAAGCAGGAAGCTCGCTCCGCCGTTTGTGAGGAGTTGGCGAAGCTCGTTGGCGACAGCGCCGCAGGTCGCGAAGGCGTGGACGAACTGCGGCAAATAGACGAAGCCCTGACCAGTGCCGGATACGGTGCGGACCGCGTGGTGATCGACCCGACCGTCGTACGCGGTTTGGCCTACTACACGGGACCGGTTTTCGAGGGCGTGCTCACCTTCGAGATCGTGGATGAGGCCGGAGCTCCTCGCCAGTTCGGAAGCGTCTTCGGCGGCGGTCGCTATGACGATCTGGTCGAGCGTTTCACGGGTCAGAAGATGCCCGCCACGGGAGCGTCGATCGGTGTCGATCGACTGCTGGCTGCGCTCAAGACGCTCGGCAAGATCGACTCCACCAGCTCCACGGCGCCCGTGCTCGTTACGAGGCTCGATAAGAAACTTACCGGCGAATACCAGCGGATCGTCGCCGAGCTGCGCTCCGCCGGGATCAACACCGAACTCTACGTGGGCACTCAGGGCATCGGCAAGCAGTTCAAGTACGCATCCGACACGGGCAAGACCGTCGCGATCGTCATGGGAGAGGACGAGCGCAGCGCCGGCGAAGTGTCAATAAAGGACCTACGGCTTGGCGATCAACTGTCCAAAGAGATCGGCACGGACAGGCGCGAGTGGCTCGAGAAGCAACCGGCGCAGCTATCCGTTCCCCGCGCCGAGCTTATCGACGCCGTGCGCAAGATTCTGGCTCGCTACACTATCGGTTGATCGACCATCCCCCCAACCAGGCGGACATCGCATCCCGCAAGGCCATCGCCCAGCACCTCGTTACGGTCCGCACTGAACGGAATCGCATGAGGTCTCCGGTTGCACCGTTCCGCTCTGGGCGATGCAGTCCGCCTCGGTTGCAGGCACGCACGTTCCGTCGGGGAGACAGCACGCGGTAACGGGGGCCGGACACTCGACCGATTCGCACAAGACGCCGGGCTCGCCGAATTCACCGTCTTGTCGACGGCATAAGCGCCGCCGCAGGTCGGTGCAGCTCCCGTTGGGAAAGCAGCAGGCCGCAAGCTTAGGCTCGCATTCAACGGTTTCGCACGTGGACCCCAGGTCAGCCGGTCGGCCCCCAACGCGGTAGCACTCCCAGAACTTCATGAACTCGCAGGTCCCGTCAGGATGGCAACAGGCAGCGGTGACCGGTTGACACTCTACGGTTTCGCACTTTGTCCCTCGCTCTGAAAACAGACCGCGCCGCTGCAGGCATTCCAGCGGACGGAGTTCCTCACATGTACCGTCAAGGAAGCAGCAGGCCCCGGTGTCCGACGCGCACGTAGTGGTCTCACAGGTGCTCTCGGCGCCAGCCGGTATGCCTCCACGATTCAGACACACGACCGGGAGAAGGTCCTCGCATACTTCCTCGGGAAGGCAACAAGCTGCGGTGACCATATTGCACACCGTGGTTACACAAGAAGTGCCCGGGGCCTGTGGAGCACCGGCGGCCAACAGACACTCGAGGGGTGTGATCTGCTCGCACGAGCCGTCCGCGAAACAGCACGCGACGGCGATTGCCTCGCACACTGTGGTGTCGCATTCCGACCCCGGAGCGTCCGGTCGCCCGCCCACGGTGAAGCAGTTAACCGGCGGAAGATTCGCGCACTGCCCATCGGGAAAGCAACAGGCTGCCAACGTGGGAATGCATCCAACCGTCGCACAGGAACTCCCCGGGCTTTGCGGAATCCCCAAGACACTCAAACAGGCCTGTGACTGTAAGTTCGCGCATCGTCCATCCGCAAAACAACAGGCGACGGCGCTCGGGCCGCAATCGAGCGTCTCGCAGGTAGTGCCCGTTTCGCCGGGTCGCCCGCCCTGACCGAGGCACAGCAGCGGGTCGAGGTCCCGGCACGTGCCGTCTGCAAAACAACACCCGATGGTAACCTGGCCCGTGTCGGCCTTGTGCTTGCGGTCTGTCGCAGCTCTTGGCGCCGCCGTGACCGAACACGCGAACATCCCGCCAATAATCGACCCAACCAGAACGATGTTTCGCTGCATCTTACCGCCTCCGTTCCGAAATGATGTGTGGGAGCATGTCCCCGGACGGGTAGCCTCCACTCGCAGCCCGCCGAGTCAAGATCGATGTCGGCGCGCGCCCACACCGGTGCCCCCAAAAGAGCACACCCACCGGAATCCGGCAGGTGTGCCACACAATTGGCGTCTTAGTACGCGGCCTCTCGACCGCCTTTCGCGCCCGCCTTTCGCGCCCGTCGAACTATGCGTTCTCCCGGTGCGCTGGACCCCCGCGCTCCGCGGTGCGTCCAGTGGAGCGGGCGACCGCTATCTAGCGGCAGCGCGTCGTCTCGCAAGTCGACCCGGGGAGTCGCGGGTCGCCGCCCGCTAAGAGGCACGCCGGAGCGGACAGGTCCTCGCAGGTGCCGTCGACAAAGCAGCACGCACCCAGCGGGAGCGTGCAAACAGCCGTCGCGCAAGTACTACCCGCTCCTTGCATTACGCCTTCGAGACTGCGGCACTCGCGGGCCTGGGCCATCACGCACGTCTCGTCCGGAAGGCAACATGCCTCGACGAGAACAGGACACTCCACGGCGGCACAGGCCGCCCCGGAGGCATCCGGAGTTCCCCCCTCACCAAAGCACGCTACCGGGCGCTCATCGCTGCACGATCCGTCGGGGAAACAGCAAGCGACGACCGTGGGACTGCAATCGGCGGTCAAACAAGTGCTGCCTTCCGGTTGGGGCATCCCGCCCAGGCTCAGGCATTCCGGCGGAAGAAGATCGTCGCAGGTGCCGTCGTCGAAACAGCACGCCCGAAGCCGTTGCGGGCATTGGACCACGTCACAGCTACCCGTGTCATCCGGCACGCCGCCTTCCTGCAGGCAGTTCAGCTTAGGCAGATCCTCGCAGGTGCCGTCCGGACGACAGCACGCGGTCGTGATCGGACCGCAGTTGGTCGTCTCGCACGTACTGCCCTCCGCTTGGGGGCGTCCATCCTGAGAAAGACAGTCGAACGGACGCAGGTCCTCGCAGACGAGATCGACAAGGCAGCACGCCCGCGCGGTCTGCTCACAGGTAACCGTCTCGCAGGAGCTTTCCGGCTCATTGGGAAGTCCGCCCTGATCCAGGCAATCCATGATCGGTACGTCGGCGCACGTCGCATCGGGGAAACAGCACGCGATGGTGTTGGGGCCGCAAATGCCCTTCACGCACGTTGTCCCCTTGCCCTTTGGCGTGCCCCCCTTAACGAAGCACTTCACCGCGGTCATTTCTTCGCAGGTTCCGTCCGGGTGGCAGCAGGCACCGAGCAGCACATCGCACGTCGTTGTCTCGCAATCGCTGTCTTCCCCACCCGTTCGACCGCCTGCAGACCGGCACTCGAGCTGAGACAGATTCTGGCAGGTTCCGTCCTCGAAGCAGCATGCCACCGTCACGATCTCGCAGCTGGTTGTCTCGCAGAGCGTGCCCGGTGCGGACGGGCGGCCGCCCAGTTCGAGACACTCGTTGAGGAGCAGGTCGTCGCACACGAGGTCACCCAAGCAGCACGCCCCGGTGCGGACCGCACACTCTACCTCGTTGCAGGTCGTGCCTTCGCCACCCGGGCGACCCTGGTTCGATCGACACTCACGCGGAGGAAGATCGCTGCACGTTCCGTCGACCAGGCAACAGGCCTGCGTCACCGGAGCGCAGTCGACCGTCTCACAGGTGCCGGTTGCATCGGCTCGACCACCGGCACCGCGACACTCGCGAGATGTCAGGTCTTGGCACGTGCCGTCGGGCATGCAGCAGGCGACGTCGTCCGCTGCGCAGTCCGAGGTCTTACACAAAGTGCCCCGCCCGAGCGCCCTGCCCCCGGCGGCGCGGCACTCGCGCGAGGTCAGGTCCTCGCACAAGCCCGTCTCGCGGAAGCAGCACGCCTGAGTATCGCCACGAGCGGCGACGTTCGGTCTGGCGGCGATTGCGAGCGTCGACGACGCCCACACCACCGCGCAAGTCAACAGCAATACCCACATCGCGATTCGTTGCGATACGCTTCTCAACATTTGACACCTCCGTTGGTAGCAGTATTTGCACCCGCTCCGGGTCGCGGAGTAGTGCGCTCACAGATCCGAAAACAAGGCCCGAACTTTTCCCCTCTTCTTCACCGCGGCAGCGCGGTACGGGAAGGTCCCTTTCGAGGATGCAGTCTATCTTGTTCGGGCCGATAAGTCAATAGCGTCCGCGAATGTCGGGAATTGCCTGCCGCCCGCACCATGCTCTCGGGAAACTCGCCGGGAGCGTGTTACACGATAAGGGCAGGCCGTCTCGATGACCCCGGTGTTATGGGACCCGCCACACACGACACGTTGTCGGACGCAACGTTGTCGGACGGGGCTATTGCCCGACCGGAGGTTCCTTCGGACACGGTGGATCGACAGGGGGCTACGGCGAGGACGGGCGATCGACCGCGCTTTGAAGGACCGTAATGGTCGGACTGATTTTGCCCGGCGGCGGGGCGCCCCAGCCGGCCGAACTCAGCAACGATGATCCCGTTCCCAGAAGGCGTTTCTCGAATCGGGCGACGACGGTGTAGCCGAACTTCCCCGCCAGAAGACCCTCGACGCAGACCTTCTGAGCGTCGCCGAAGTCCTGATGATCATAGCTCGCGAGAATCAAGTACTCGGGCTGGGGTCTCTCGAAAGACTCGGGCAAAGCAACGACGGGGTATGTCGCGTAGCCGAGTTCGTGAACGCGCGGAAGGTATTGGGAGCTGAAAGGCCGGTCTGTACCGTTCGTGAGGGCGCCGACACTCGCCGGCGGCTCAACATGATCCGTGAACCAGGCCTCCGCTCGATAGCGCGAGTCGCCGATCATCTCCGCGTTCACGGCGGTTGCGTACCCAAGCGAGGAAAGCAGTACCAGGCAGGGCAATCCGACGCGCAAGGCCAACGGAAAGTCGCGCCGCCGCCAAAAGGCCGCGCCGGTGAGTCCGACGAGGATGCAGACCATTGCCATCGGCGCGAACAGAAACCGCGAATAGACGAAGTCGATCTGCGCGATCACCAAGAAGTAATAGCTGATAGAAGGAACCAACACTACTAGCGCGACGCGCATCGAACGGCGTAGGGCGCAGACCGTGGATACAGCCATCACTACCAGCATAGGCCAGCCCACGGCACCGGCTGCGTAATGGACTGTGGCGAGGAACAGCTGAATCTGATTGGGATAGCGGTGCTGCCCGGCATGAAGCGTATTGGCCGCCGGTTCCAGCCAGTACTTCATCCGCTCGAGGTAATGCCCGGGGTCGGAGAACGCATTGTACAGCAGCAGGTATGGCAAGACGAAGGCGACCAACCCAAGCAGCCACTTGGCCTGCCAAAGCGCGTTTGCGAGTGCCTTGACCGGCGACACCCCACCCATGCGCTTTTGCGCCTCCAAGACAAGTAGGACAACAGCCATGCCAGGGTACATGCCCGCAAGTGCATCCTTGGTGCTTATGGCCAGTGAACCGAACAGCCCGAGCAAACCGGCGTCGAGCCAGGATCTTGACCGAAGCAAGCGGGCGTAGAAGAACACGCTCCAGGTGAACCATGCGATCGAGGGCACGTCCGTGTTGCCTAGGTGGGCGAAGTAAGTGAAGGCCGCACCGACCATGAGGCTGCACGCCGCAAGCAGGCCGGCTAGATTGTCGCCCGTCAAGGCTCGGACCGCCGCCCACAGACCTACCCCTGCCATGATGCCCATCGCAACGGAGACAACGCGCGCGATCAATATGAGCAGACTGATCTTCGGTGCATGGGGGGGCACCAAACGACTCCGCCCGCTGTCCGGATCGACGATCCGCTCTCCCGTACCGGTCCAGTGGCCCAAAACCGGTTGATACGCGGCGCTCAAAAGGATGTAGTGCAACGGCGGATAGCGCCCCTTCCACTCGGTCGGCCAACCCTCCATCGCCCCGAGCGTGCGGGCTCCGGCGATGGTGTCCTGACTCCAAGAGACGACCGCGGGCAGACCCCAATTCAAACCGGGGAGGTAGAGAGCAGCGCCCAGAATGAAGATTAGTGCCACATGCATGACACTCTGACGACGGCCCTTGGGCAAGCCGGGTGTTGGATGTTCCATGCCGCCTGTCGGTTGTCCTGCACCGCCTGATGGTTGTTCCATACCGCCTGTCGGTTGTTCCGTGCCGTCGCGAGGTGGAGCGACGTCGAGAGGATCTTCAGGGGGCCGTGTCGAGAGGGCTGAGTCTTCGTCGGTCATGGCCTGCCGGATCGTCTGTCCGAGTCGCACGAGTGCCCCTCGCCGAGGCGACGCCCAACGCCCTCGCACGCCTCCATCACGCGAAGAACGTTCTCGCCGAGAACCTTGCCGAGGTCGTCCTCGCCGTAACCGCGCTCCAGCAGCGCGGCGGTCAGGTTGACCAGCTTGGAGCAGTCTTCCATGTCTGAAGGAAGAGCGGCGACACCGTCGAAATCGGAGCCGATGCCCACATGGTCGGGCCCGACGAGCTTCAGAGCGTGGTCGAAGTGATCCACCAGCAACGACAGCGGGGTTACGTGGTCGGTGAACGGAGCCTTGGGGTATTCAGTTGCGTACCATTGCTGGACGACCTTGGGATCGATAGTTGGAAAGTGCGGGTCGATAAAGCCGGCGGCGAAGTTGATCTGGACCACCCCGCCCGAGTCGGCGACGGCCCGGATCATGTCATCCGTCAGGTTCCGTCGGTGAGGTGACACGGCGCGGCACGACGAGTGTGTCGCGACGACGGGCGCGGCGGACGTCTCGATCACATCCCAAAAGGTCTTGTCGCCGGCGTGCGATACGTCGACCATCATGCCCAACAGGTTCAGCTCGGCCACAACCTCGCGCCCGAAGTCGGTAAGACCGCCGTGGAGGGGCGACAGCGGCTCGTGCACGCCCGAGGAATCGGCCCAGGTCGTGTGGAACCCGTGAGTAAGCGTCAGATAGACGGCTCCTTGGCGGTGACACTCGCGAAGGAAGTCCAACGACTCCTCGAGGAGATATCCTCCCTCGATAGCAATTGGAATGGCGATCCGTCCCTCGGATTTCGCTCGGCGGATGTCATCGGCCGTTCGCGCCGCCGCCAGCGAGTCCGGATGGCGGGCGATGGTGCGCCGGATCCAGTCCATCTGCTCGCGGACCGCGGCGATTCCGGCACCCGGTTCCACCGGACCGCGAGCCCACACCGCAAAGAACGCCCCATCGACACCGCCCTCTTTCAACCTCGGGATGTCGACGTGACCGTCGCCGTGTCGTGCGGCAATGTCCCACTCGGGCTTCGCCAGGCGTTGAGTCGTATCGAGGTGCGTATCGATGACCAACGCCCGCTCGTGCAAGCGGCGTGCCCGTGCGACACACTCTTTACCGACAATTGCCATCGCCAGTATTGTAACGGCCGTCGCCACGGTTGCACGCCGGTATCAGCACTGCCATGGCGGGTTCCTACGCGGCGCATATCTGCACTGATAGGCGGCGGTGTTATTGGACGCTTGACGGTCCGGGAAAACTCGACTTGGTTGGGGCGCGCCGACCGATAATTTACGAAGGTTCGTCCGAAATCTACTCGATAACAAGTGCGAGAAACACGACTACGCGGAGGAGGGTCCCGATTCCGGTTTTATCGGGTCCGATCCGTTGGGAAACCCCTACTGATCCTGAACAACGACCCTAGGAGCATCCAAATGTTCTTGAAACACAGTGCGATAATGTCGTTCACCGTCCTGGCCTTGATCACCGCGGTGGGTTGCCGCGCACCGGAGGTTAGGACTACGACGGACCTGCAAATGGACCAGATGGACCAAATGCGCGACGGCTCCGGAACCCATCTGACCCACATGGCGGACAACGCCCTACTCCACGACATGGCGGTTGTGGATTTCCACTTCGTTCCTCACACCCCCGAACTCGGCGGAACCGGGGTGGCGCGGCTGGATCGAATGGCGACCTTCCTGGACACCTACGGCGGTACGGTCCGTTACGACACCGCTCTGTTCGACGAAGAGCTCATCCAGCGGCGTCTCGACAACATTCGGGAGTACCTCGCCCTGACCGGTTGTGACATGAGTCGGGTCGAGGTCAAGACCGAGCTATCCGGCGGGCGAGGCGATCGCGCCAAGATACTCATTGCGGCGGATGACAAGGGTCCAGTTTCGGACTCGTCCGACGCGGCTGCCACGACTTCGCTCGTCGCTCCAATGGGCACGCCGTGAGGGACCGAGCGAAACCCTGAAAACCGTTAGCAGAAAGATAAGGTGGAACCGATCATGCTGCGAACTCGAAAACCAATCATCCTCGCTATCATAACGCTGGTGGTGGCGGGATGTGCGCAGTCCGACCGCGCTCCGGGTAGTGCGCACTACCCGAAGTTCCGATCGGCGAAGAAGTCGCGGACTTACAAGGCGCGCCCTCAGCAGCCGCCCAAGATCCTGCCGCAGACGCACTTTGCCGCCGGAACGCTGTTCGAAAGTCAGGGGCGAATCGGCAAGGCGATTGAGCAGTATCGCAAGGCGATAGCGGTCAACCACAACTACGTCGCCGCATACCACCGCCTGGGACGAACGCTCAGTATGTTTGGACGCCACACCGAGGCTGCCGACGTTCTGAGTCACGCGGTCGAACTCGAGCCGGACAGCGCGGTCTTACGAAACAACTACGGCTACGAGTTGATGTTCGAGCGTCGCTGGGAGCAGGCCGAACGCGAACTCCGCCGCGCGATTGCCCTGAAGCCGGAGTTGGACCGGGCGCACATCAACCTGGGCCTGGTGCTCAGCCGGGCAGGACGCTTCGACGAGGCCCTCGCAAGCTTCCGCGCCGTCCTCCCCGAGGCTGACGCCTACTACAACCTGGGTCTGATGTTCCGAGGACAGGGTCGTGACGAGCAAGCCGCCCAGGCCTTCCGTCACGTGCTCTCGGTCAACGAGGACTTCTCCGCCGCCGAGACGCAGTTGGCGCAGATCGCCGAGCGACTCGAGCCGACCCTTCCGCCGGAAACTGTCGCTCGGGCGGAGCAACCCGAGCCCACACCCGTGGCGGAGCCCACTACAATAGCGACACGAATACCCGCTACACCGGAGTCTGCAGCACCTGCGAAGCTTGCGTCCGACGAACGAACCACACTCGACGATATCTTCGAGGGGGTCGACGACATGGTCACGTCGAAGATCATCGAGTCACCCACAATGACCGAGACGACAACGCAGACCGATGTCGTCGAGACACCCGAGAAGGACGCCCTCGCGGGGTTCCTCACCCACCTCGAGATGCTGCGGGAAACCGGCTCGGAACAAACTGCCCCAGCGGACGAGCCTAGGCCGATTACGGACATAACCGACCAACCGGCGACAACCGAGGTCGCCCGCAGGGACACCGTCAACACGAAGCCGATCGCGGATTCCGCTCCGATTCCACCGAAACACGATCCGCTGATCGAGTGGGACGGGGCCATGGTCGATGTTCCAACCCTCGTGGAAATCCTCGACAACGAAACGCGGTGCTTCGAGCAAATGGAGGTTGTCAGGCAGCCCGAGACGGTCGCCGAGACGCCGACAACGCATGCCACCAAGATAACGCCCGAGAAGGCGGTGACCACGCAGATCGCTCTTCGTACCGACGACGAACCGGGAATCGATATCGATATCGCCCAAGCGGACACGGACATCATTGAGACGGGTATCGCGGACCGGGTCGAGAAGCTGACCGAACGCGTCCGCTCCTTTGACACCGCCGCCGCCCTGACCGAGCTCGAAGCCAAGCTCGCCATCGTGCGAAATGAAATCGAGTGCCTGGAGGAAGAGTGGTTGCAGGAGCCGACGGTGACCCGTACCACTCGCCCGACCATGTCCGCGACGGTGATCACCCTGATGGGTCCGCCCGCTGAACTCGCCCCGACGCCGGAGGAGCTGGCCGCTGCGAACTTCGCCCGAATTCAGCGCAAGCCGACGCGGCCAACAGCAACCACCGATTGGCGAACCTCGTTTTCCGAGCTCGACGTCCTCTTGTCGATCACGCGGAACGAAGTGCTCTGTCGGCGGGACTTGGGCGCCGAGGGCGAGGAAACACTGGCGACCATAACCCCCGCAAAGCGCCGAAATACCGGCCCGTCTCGCAACGAGAACCTTGGAACGACGCCTCCACCAGCCAGCCGAACGTTCGGCTTCCCTGCGCCGCAGCCGCAGCCGCAGCGGTAGCCGCAAGGGCAGCGGCCGATGCCGAAGTAGGCGTCAGCGGAAAGCACGAGACTCGACCAATCGCTCCAAGAAAAAACGGGCACGGCCCATTAGGGTCGTGCCCGTTTTCTTGTCGAGTTGTCGGCGGCCGTCGGGCTCGCGGGAGTTGCACCCGCTCCACAAAGCCCGGAGCGCATCAAAGAGGCCCGGTGGGGTGGACCGGGCCTTGGGGGAACCGACCCATGGGGGGGACGGGTCGGTAAGTGGACAATTTAGTACTACTACACTGTGTCAGATATCGGCCCTTTCCGCAAGTAAAATCTTACAAAAAAACGCTTGCATTTAGGCTCGCTTAACACCTTCGTCGAATCGGGCACCCCGTTGAGCCGGGTAGGTGTGGCGACCTGGGTGGTTGGCACGTAGAATGCTCTCGCCTACCGCACTCCGCCCCGGTACGCGAGGAAAGCGAACGTCATGCTGCGGTGCCAGGATTGTGAGTTTTTCCGCCGACGGGCCGACGGCTCTCCGGAACTCGCCTGCGACCCCTTCTCGACGATCAAGGAACCCGAGTGCCTGCTCAAATGGCAGCTTGCCCAACTCAACATAATCTCCAAGTCCCACCAGGCCACGCTGGAGATGTACCGCCGATTCGCGCCCCTGCAGGAGAAGATGTTCCGCCACATGGAACGCGAAATCGACGACGCGGACGAGTCCGACAGCTGGAAGCTAGGCCAGGACGACGATGACGAGGACGGGGACGATGACACCGAGCGTTGGTGAGGAGCTTGCAGGCAATAACGCCGGCAGCATCGCCGACCCGGACGATGCCCGAGCCGCGGTCCCTAGTTTTTGATTCTGAGGAGATAAGCTAGTGAAGAGAGTAAAGATGGTGTACTTGATTGCCGGCCTCTTGATTTCGATGTGCGCCGGCGTGAGCCGGGCGGATGCACCCGTCCGCGATCACGACCTCGTTGCGGAGGATTACTTTACGATCGCCGGCATCAGGGCCGTGGCCGTCTCACCCGACGGACGCCATGTCGCCTACACGGAGCAGCGCTGGGAACCGCCAGACGAAAAGCGTAACACCGATCTTTGGGTCGTCGACACTTCCACGAAGGAGACTCTCCGCCTGACGTTCGACAAGGCCAACGAGGGCTCGCCGCACTGGAGTCCCGACGGCCGGTACATCTACTTTACCAGTAACTACAAACGGGCCGGCGAAGACAAGCCGCCCTACGACGGCAAGCGGCAAGTCTGGCGGATTTCGTCCGAGGGTGGCGAGCCCCTCGCCGTTACCCGCGTCAAGGACGGCATCCGGGCGTACGAACTCTCGCACGACGGCGCGACGCTCTACTACATGGTCGCCGAGAAGGAGACCGAGGACGAGTGGAAGGACATGCGCGACAAATACAAAGACCTCGAGTACGGCCACGGGGTCACCAAGTTCTCGCAGATTTGGAAGCTGGACCTGCGCGGTTGGCGGACGGAGAAGCTCATCGACGAAAAACGCGTGATACTGGGTATGGCGGTCTCACCCGACCAGAGCCGGATCGCCATGATCACCACGCCCGACGAGGAGCTGATCCACAGGGAGGGCTGGTCTCGGGTCGACATCTACGACACGAAGAC
>CBDUZY010000020.1:0-14202 GCA_965371825.1 uncultured bacterium | reverse complement strand
TCGAGGCAATCGACGCCACCTGCATGGATTGTCACGAGGATGAGGAGGAGCGTTTCACCGGGATGTTGGCCTCCTGGAAGGCGGAGGCCGACCGCCTGCTCGACAGCGCCGGCGCCATGGCCGACGATGAGGGTTTACGTATTCTGGAGACGTTGCGCAGAGTCGGTCCACTGCACAACATCGAGGCGACCCGGGTCATTACCGGTGCATTGTCTCAAGGGCGTAGATCCGCAGTATCGGATCATTCGGACCCAGAGGAAGCGAAACCACCCGAGTCGTGATACGAGGTCGGCCCTGCAGGCCCATTCGTAACTTGCCCGGATGCGTGGCACACGCCGGTCAGCACGCCGCGCCTGGCACGCGCCGTGCTCAGTTATAAGGCTCTTGGACCGATGGCAAGGGCGTCGGCGCCGATCGCGGGCATCTGCGGAACGTGGTAAGAAAAGATGAGACGTGCGGGTAAAGTGTGGACAGGCGCGCTGCTGTTTGCCACGGTCTTCGTCGCGCGACCGCTCGCGGCCCAGGAAAACGCGGACTGCCTGGAGTGCCATGGGCGTCCAGGTCTCAAAGTTGAGAAACAGGGCCGCGACATCTCACTCTCGGTAGACTCCGAGCGTTTCGAGGCTTGCGTCCACGGCGACCTGGGTTGCACGGATTGCCACGTCGACCTTGATGGCGTGGAAAGGTATCCGCATGACGCGGGTCTCGACGTGGTCAACTGCGGAGAGTGCCACGAAGACGACGACGGCCCGATTGCTGCGTACTGGGCCAGCACCCACGGTAAGCACGTCGAGGCGGGTGACGACGACGCCCCGCACTGCCAGGACTGCCACGGAAGCCACTACATTCTGCCTCTAGAGAACCCGGACTCGGCCATTTCTCCGTTCAAGATCCCTCTGATGTGCGCCCAGTGCCACGCGGAGGACGCAGCCGTCGAACGAACCCACGATCTTCCGCAGGAACAGGTCTTCGAGCGTTACAAGGACAGCATCCACGGCGAGGGGTTGTTCAAGCAGGGTCTCGTGGTCACGGCGGTCTGTACGAGTTGTCACACCGGACACAACGTGCTGCCGCACACCGACCCGGCGTCGATGATCCACAAGGACAACGTGCGCTCGACCTGCATGCAGTGTCACGGACTGATCGAGGAGGTCCACCGGAAGATCATTGCCGGCGAGCTCTGGGAGCATCACGGGGTTGTCCCCATCTGCGTCGAGTGCCATTCACCGCACGAGGCCCGCAAGGTCTTTTACGACACGCAGATGAGCAATGCGGACTGCCTGCGCTGCCATGCGAATGCGTCGCTGACCGCCACAAGCGATGGCCGGTCGTTGTCTGTAGATGCGGAGGAGTACGGGCGCTCGGTTCACGGGCGAGATGCCGTCTCCTGCGCGCAATGCCACACCGGTGTCACGCCGTCGGACGAGCGGTCGTGCGAGACGATTACCGAGAAGGTCAACTGCGCGGTTTGTCATGAAGCGGAGGTGAGCGATTACACCCGCGGGATACATGGGCGGTTGCACGACGCCGGTGACGCCAACGCCCCGACATGCGTCGAATGCCACGGTCGCCATGGGATGACGGAGCATTCGGTTCCTGAGAACGCCTCGTCAGTCCTTCAGACGATGATCCGCGAGTCACCCACCTTCAGCCGCAATGTTCCGACTCTCTGCGCCCGCTGCCACCGCGAGGGCGGCCAGGCTGCGGTTCGCTACTTCGGCGCTGAGGAAAAGATCGTCGAACACTATGCGATGAGCATCCACGGCAAGGGGTTGCTCGATAGCGGACTGACGGTCACAGCCACCTGTACCGACTGCCACTCGGCCCATAAGGAGTTGCCCCACGACGACCCCGAGTCGACCGTCAGCGAAGAGAACATCGTGGCCACGTGCGGGCGTTGTCACGACGGAATCTACGAGAAGTTCGAGAAGAGCGTCCACTCGACCGAGGGCAATCCGGACTACGAACAGCGGCGGCAGCGAGGGATGCCCGAGCTTCCGCAGTGCAACGATTGTCATTCGGCCCACACGGTTGCCCGCACGGACGTAGCGGAGTTCAAGCTCGGGATCATGGACCAGTGCGGGCGCTGCCACGAGGAGGTGACGGAAACGTACTTCGACACCTATCACGGCAAGGCATCCGCCCTGGGAGACACCACACGTGCGAAGTGCTACGACTGCCACGGGGCACACGGCATCCTCCCGCCTGACGATCCGCGCTCGAGGCTGTCACGCGAGAACATCGTCGAGACCTGCGCGGAGTGCCACCCGGGGTCACACCGACAGTTCGCCGGATATCTCACACACGCCACTCACCACGACCCGGACCGCTACCCAGTGCTGTTCTACACCTTCTGGGGGATGACGAGTCTCTTGATCGGCACGTTCGGTTTCTTCGGCCTCCACACGCTCGCTTGGTTGCCGCGGTCATGGAAGCTCCGCAAGGAACTCCGCGAGTTGTGGGGCAACAGCCAGGAGTCGCCAAAGCAGTACGTGCGGTTCACACCGTTTCAGCGCAAGCTACACGTCACTGTGATCCTCAGCTTCTTCGGTCTCGCCCTCACCGGCATGATGCTCAAGTTCTCGTACACGCGCTGGGCGCAAGTACTGTTCACTTTGCTGGGCGGGATGGACATCGCCGGCTGGATCCACCGAGTCTGTGCGATTGCCACGTTCGGATATTTCTTCGCCCACCTTTGGAACGTCGCTCGCAAGTTCATCAGCGGCAATAAGTCGGCGGCGGAGTACTTCTTCGGGAATGAGACGATTCTGCCAAAGTGGTCGGACGTTCTCGAGCTTATCGCAACGCTCAAGTGGTTCGCCGGGCGCGGACCCCGGCCGCTATACGGACGGTGGACTTATTGGGAGAAATTCGACTACTTCGCCGTGTTCTGGGGGGTCTCGATTATCGGGGTCACCGGTCTGTGCCTGTGGTTCCCCGAACTGTTCACACGGTTCCTGCCGGGTTGGTGGATCAACGTGGCCACGATAATCCACAGTGACGAGGCGTTGTTGGCGACCGGGTTCATCTTTACCATCCACTTTTTCAACACACACTTTCGACCCGAGAAGTTTCCACTCGACCCGGTGATCTTCACGGGAAGGATGAGCCTTCAGGAACTCGAGCACGACAAACCGGCTCTTTACGAAAAGCTCCTGTCGAGCGGCGAGTTGGAACGGAATCTCGCCGATCCGCCCTCGCCGGGCTTCGTCCTCGCAGTCCGAGTCTTTGGATTCACGGCTCTTGCGGTCGGGTTTACGCTCGTTTTGCTCATCATCTACGCGATGTTGTTCGCTTACAGATGACTGCCGATGCGCGCGACGGCGATGGGCACTAAGTCCTGGAGCGGGCACGGAACGTGCAAGGGGTAAAACCGTGAACCGATCAGCGATCTTTCCCATCTGTCTGATGGTGGCCAGCCTCGGCCCGGCACCCACGCACGCGCAAGTGGACGCGCCCGCCGACTGCTCGGCGTGTCATAACGGCGAGGGCGACGGCACGATTCCCGGCCCCCCGTTTGAACTCCTTGCCAACTCGGTCCACGCCGACCTGGATTGTACGGATTGTCATTCGTCGATTTCCATGGAGGATCTGGATCCCACATCGGACAAGCCGCACGGCGGCTCGGTTGAGCAGGTCGCCTGCAACGACTGCGGTGAGTGCCACGAGGACGAAGCCGAGCACTATCAGAAGCACGGGCGCCTGGAGGTGGAAAGCGATCCCGACATGCCCTGCTGCTGGCACTGTCACGGCACGCACGAGATTCTCCCGTCGACCGACCGGCAGTCGCACACTCATCCCGCCAACCTTGCCGACACTTGCCGCTCGTGTCACACCGATGTGGATCTCGTGCAGAAACACGATGTCCTCCGCGACGCCCCCATCAAGATGTACTCGAACAGTGTACACGGCAAGGCGACACGCAGAGGCATCTACGTATCCGCGACCTGCAATGACTGCCACTCAGCCACCGGGCCGGATGGGACGCGTACGGCCCATAGAATCCTAAGTCCAGCCGATCCCGAATCGACGATCTTTCATTTCTCCATTCCCGACACGTGTGGTCAGTGCCACGAGCCGATCACGAAAGACTACTGGGACGGTATCCATGGCCAAATGGTAAAGCGCGGCGCCGTTGACGCTCCGGTATGTACGCACTGCCATGGTGAGCACGGGATCATCTCACCCTCGGATCCGCACTCGCCGGTCAGCACGGCGCGCGTGGCGGAGGCGACCTGTTCGCCGTGCCATGAGTCGGCGGTACTCAATGAGAAGTACGGGGTCCCGGCCGGCCGCTTGCGGTCCTACGTCGACAGCTACCACGGTCTGAAGAGCAAGGCGGGTGACGTGCACGTGGCGAATTGTGCGTCGTGCCACGGAGCACACCGCATTCTGCGATCCAAGGATCCAACGTCGTCGATCCATTCCGACAATCTCCAGGCAACTTGCGGTGAGTGCCATCCCGGAATCTCCGCGGAGTTGGCAACCACGCCCATTCACGAGACCGCGACGGGAATCCGAACCGGTTGGCCTCGCTTCGTCACCGTACTGTACTATTGGCTCATTAGCATCACCATTGGCCTTATGCTCCTGCACTGCCTGGGCGATTGGGTCCGCAATATCCGGATTATGGGAGAGAAGCCCTTCGTCATTCGGCTGATCCCCAACGAGGTCATGCAACACTGGCTACTCGCCGTTTCGTTCATCGTACTGGTCATTTCCGGATTCTCATTGCGTTTCGCCGAAGCGTGGTGGGTGCAAATCCTCTTCGGTTGGGGCGGCGGTGAGGGTTTCCTCATCCGTGGATTGATACATCGCATCGCAGCCGTCCTGTTCGCAATCTGTTGCGTGTGGCACGTCGGATATCTCATGACTCGGCGCGGCAGACGGCTGTTTCGAGATATGTTGGCCAGCCCACGTGATCTGAAACACATAGGTCAAAGCGCGCTCTTCTTCCTCGGTGTTCGCAAGGAAAGGCCCCGGTTCGGGCGCTTCAACTACATGGAAAAGTGTGAATACTGGGCGCTCGCCTGGGGCGCGGTTCTAATGACGCTCACCGGTGTGTTGCTGTGGTTCGACAACTACTTCGTCACGCGGTGGCGGTTGCCGAAGGGACTGCTCGATATCGCCCTCGTGATTCATTATTACGAGGCGTGGCTGGCGACACTTGCTATCTTCGTCTGGCACGGGTACTCCACCATCTTCAGCCCGCACGTCTATCCGATGAACCCCGCATGGATGGCGGGGAGAATGCCAAAGGACATGTACACCCTCGAACATCCCGAGGGTCCGAAGCTCAAGGCATTCATCCATCGAAAACTGTACGAAGAGGAGGAAGAGGAGTCCGGTTCCATTGAGAAACCACCGAGCTAGCGGCTCGGCGGCGTGTGTGGCCGCCTGGTAGCTCTTTACTCGACTGACTGCCCGGTCCTATCGCCCACGCAGTCGCCGTCGCAGGGAGAGTCCGGGCCGCGGATTGCACCTACGCTCTCAAGGTGTGGAAGGCGCGGCACAACTGCGGCGCAGGGTCAGGTAGGATACTGCAATCAGACCTCCCAGAAGGTTGAACACCAGATCCCACAGTGTGTTGACGTAGCCGCCGACGTTCGTCTCAGGGACTGTCTTCACGGCCACGAACTCGATGATCTCGTTGAGCGCCCCGACTCCCGAGCCCATGAGGACAACGAGGATCGCGAGCGGCCACCACCGATCGACATCGGTGCGCAGGTAGGGGCGGAGCAGATGGTGGCACACCAGCGTAACCGTTCCGAACCCGAACGTGTGAACCAACTGGTCATAGCGAAGCATGACGGGAATGAGTTGCAGGGCGTAGAGCACGTCTCCACGGACCTGAAGATTGCCCCCGGCCATGTGCATGATGCCCCAACCCGTCAGTCCCCAGAGAATCACCCGATCGAACTGCACACTGCTCTGCTTCCACACAATCCACACGGCCACCGCAAGCACCACACCGGCGTAGAGGACGAACTCGTAGTCCGTGTTACGTAGGGCAATGATCGAAAAGAGCGGGATGTAAACGGCGTTGACGACGAGAATCGGAAGCTCCTTGCGGGTCAGCAACATAGCGAACTTCTCGCAGAGGCGCGACTACGAGTCACGTGTTTCATTTCACCTCTCCTGTGTTGCCGCGGCGAGTTCCATTCCGTAAACGAAGGTCGACTGCAATCTTACATATCGGCTGAATGCTTGGAACGCAAGCTGGTGATTCGAGGAGCATGGCGAACTGGCGAACTCACGGGTGAGTCTACCGGTCGCGATCCGGCCGCCTTCGTCTGCCGGCGGTCTTTCGACCTGGGCGGTAGCCGCGTCCGGGTGCCCGAAGCGCCCCGCGCCCTTTCGGCGCGAGGGCCGGTCTTGGCGGCTCGGACGGAATGAGACAGCCTCTCCCGCCTCCGATCAGGTCCCGTCGCCCGGCCGCCATCAAAGCCTTGCGAACGACGAAGTAGTTCTCCGGCTTGAAGAACTGCATCAGCGCCCGCTGGACCTTGCGATCACCCGGACGTTTGGGAACGTGTACCGGCTTCTTCGTAATCGGATCGAGCCCCGTGTGGAACATACACGCCGCGATGTCGAAGGGAGCGGGGATGAAGTCCTGCACTTGCTCGGGTCGATAGCCGTGCTCCTTTAGAAACACCGCAAGGTCGATCATCGCATCGAGGTCGCATCCCGGATGTCCGGAGATGAAATAGGGAACGAGGTATTGCTCTTTGCCGGCTTTCGCCGACTCGGTCTCGAAGCAACCCGCGAAGTCGCAGAAGCTCTCGATCGACGGCCTTTTCATCGCCCGCAGCGTGGTCCCGTCCGAGTGCTCGGGGGCAACCTTGAGGTGGCCACCAACGTGATGAGCGGTCAGTTCGCTGATGTACTGAGGTGAGCGCTGCGCCAGGTCCATTCGCACGCCGCTGGCGACCAGGACCTTGCGCACGCCTTTTTGCTTACGGGCCTTCCTCATCACATCCATAAGCGGAGCGTGATCGGTCTCAAGCAGCTGGCAGATGTTCGGATCCACGCACGACAGCCTCCGGCAGATCGACTCGACCTTCGGGTCGCGACAGCGCATCTCGTACATATTTGCCGTCGGCCCGCCGAGGTCGCTGACGACGCCTTTGAACTCGCGTCGCGAAGCCAACCTGGTGAATTCGCGATTGATCGACTCCGCGCTGCGCGACTGGATGATCCGCCCCTGGTGAGTCGTGATCGAACAGTACGTACACCCGCCGAAGCATCCTCGCATGATCGTCACGGAGTCCTTGACCACCTCGAACGCGGGAATCGGCTCCGTATAGCTCGGATGCGGTTTGCGCGTGTACGGAATGTCATAAAAGTGATCGATTGCCCGCTGCGACTCGGGCAGGCGCGGAGGATTGCACACGACCGCCTGACGGTGGTGCCATTGAACCAACGTCTTTGCGTTGTACGGGTTCGTCTCGACGTGGATCCGGCGCGTCGCCTCGGCGAAGGCCACCTTGTCCGCTTTGACGTCCTCGAACGACGGCAGCACCACGACCTCGTCGCCGGTCGGCGGTGATTCGCTGGCACCGAGCACGTACGCTACTCCGCGCATGTCGCGCAGGTCGGCCAGAGTGTCACCGCTCCGCAGTCGCCCGGCGATCTCGACGATGGCTGACTCCCCCATGCCGAACACGACGAGGTCCGCCTTCGCATCGAGCAGAATCGACCGCTTGACCGTATCGCTCCAGTAGTCGTAATGAGCCAGGCGACGCAGGCTGGCTTCGACACCACCGGCGATGACCGGCACGCCCTTGTACGCCTCGCGGGCTCTGTGGCAATACGCCAACGTCGCCCGGTCGGGCCTCATTCCGATCCGACCACCCGGGGAATACGCGTCGTCGTTGCGCACTTTCCGGTTGGCGGTGTAGTGGTTGATCATCGAGTCCATGTTGCCGGCGCTGATCGCGAAGAAGAGTCGAGGCTTACCGAACGTCTTCCACGCCTCGCAGTCGTGCCAGTTCGGCTGTGAGACGATCCCGACGCGAAACCCCTCGGCCTCCAGCACGCGACCGAGGATGGCCATGGCGAAGCTGGGGTGATCGACGTAGGCGTCGCCGGTGACGAAGACGACATCGACCTCATCCCAACCGCGAGCGCGGGCCTCCTCGCGACTTATGGGAAGCGGATCGGTCGACGAGGGTAACACGCCGCCAAGCTGCACGAACTTCGTCGGGTTACTCGAGCCCGGTACGGGCTTGGGTTGAATCATCGGCATGCTCGATACCTATCCGTCCGAGTCGTTGGACTCTCGCGGAGAGGCTCCTTGGTTCTAGTCATACGGGATCGAGTGAATCGATACCCCCCGGCTGCACGGAGTGTATCCTTAATCGTGCTTGTCCGGTAGTGTCCCGTGCGGTCATGTCGTCATCGCGTGTTCGGTTCTCAGTGGAGGTTTGCGGATCATCGGGCACGCCGTACAATGCCCCAAGGCCGCAGACGCCTCAATCGGCCCGCCAGGCGGGGGTGGCGGCGCAGACGACTGACCCGATAACGAATGCGCGGAGCCTCGCTCACGCGGTATAACTGCCGTCCAAAAGGGTTGTCTCCAGCTCGTGAAGGACGCCGGTCGGCGTAAAGTGCGGAGGCTGGACTTCGGCGCGTGGCCTGTCGCTTGCCAGCGGTTTTCTCACGGACGGCTCGTAGTGTAGCCGTTTTTTTCGACTAGGAGTGGACCCCAATGATTGCGATCGAGGAGGGCTACTGCAAGGGCTGCAACATCTGCATCCACGTCTGTCCCACGCACGTGCTCGACGAATCCAAGGAAGTGAGTAGCCGCGGTTACTATCTGCCGGCGATCGTCGACGCGGAGGCCTGCTCCAACTGTCGCCAGTGCGAGGTGTTCTGCCCGGACTTCGCGATCTTCGTGATAGATGATGAGGAATCCAAAGGTGCCAACGGATAAAGCTCGTCGATACCTGCAGCGTAACCTGGCCGGTAAGGTACGATTCGCCCTTGGAGACGAAGCCGCTGCTTACGGGGCCCTTTTCGCCGGGTGCCGGTTCTTCGGAGGCTACCCCATCACCCCGGCTTCGGAAGTCGCCGAGACCATGGCCCGCGAGCTTCCCCTAGTCGACGGCTACTACGTCCAGTTCGAGGATGAGATCGCCAGCATCGCCGCCGTGATCGGGGCGGCCCGGGCGGGCGCGAAGTCGATGACCGCAACCTCCGGTCCGGGTTTCTCGCTGATGCAGGAGAACATCGGATACGGTGTGATGACCGAGACGCCTTGTGTCGTCGTCAACGTTCAGCGGTCGGGCCCGTCGACCGGTCAGGCGACCAAGCCGGCCCAGAGCGACATGTACCAGGCACGGTGGGGAACGCACGGCGACCACGAGATGATCGCACTCGTCCCCAACTCGGTGCAGGAGTGTTTCGATCTGATGATCGAGTGCTTCAACCTCTCCGAGCGCTACCGCAGCCCGGTGATCTTCCTGATGGACGGCGAGATCGGACACCTGCGGGAGAAGCTGGTCTTTCCCCAGGTCGACGACGTCGAGCTGTTTCAGCGTGGGGCGGTCGACCCCGCGGACGTGCCGGGCCTTGTCGTTGCGATGAAGGAGTTCGGACACGGCGAGTTCCTTCACGTTACGGGCTCGACGCACAAGGAAGACGGCATGCGCGACGTCGTCTCGCAAGATGTCCACGAACGACTGGTGACCCGCCTTTGCGACAAGATCGACAAGAACCGTGAGAACATCTACCGCTACGAAGAGCGTTTCATGGAGGACGCCGAGACGGCCGTCGTCTGTTACGGGGCGACGGCGAGACCGGCGCTGGGCGCCGTCATGCGGGCCCGCGGCGAAGGGCGGAAAGTCGGATACCTCAGGCTCGTCACGGTCTGGCCTTTCTGCGGGAACTTACTGGCCAGAATCGGCGAGCGGGTGGAACGGATCTTCGTGCCGGAGATGAACCTGGGCCAGATCGCCAGAGAGATCGAGCGGTTCGTGAACGTGCCCGTGGTCAGAGTTTCGAAGATCGGCGGCGTGACGCATTCCGTGGACGAGATCTACAAGGCGGTCGTGGGGTGTGAGTGTTCGGGCAGCGGCGAGAAGATCCGTTGCCAGTCGCCCGCTACCGCTGAGGGCTAAGTGGCCGCAGACGCTCCACACTGAGCACGCACGGAACTTGGCGGGTCGTCCCGCAAAGAGAGACAATAGAAATGGAACACAAGCGTGAGCTGCTCGAGTACGTGCGTCAGGAGATTCTCCCGACCACGCACTGTCCGGGCTGTGGTTGCGGGCAGGTGCTCAACGCGTTCGTTAGCGCCATGCGCGATCTGAACATCGATCCCGCGGACATGATCGCCGTCACGGGAATAGGGTGCTCCTCATGGATTACGAGCCCCTATCTCAAGTCCGATACGCTCCACACCACGCACGGTCGGGCGATCGCCTTCGCAACCGGCGTCAAGGTCATGAAGCCCGGCAGCCCCGTCGTGGTTATCGCCGGCGACGGCGACCTGGCGGGAATCGGCGGCAACCACCTGATCCACGCGGCCCGCCGGAACATCGGGCTGGCGGTGTTTCTGGTAAACAACTACATCTACGGCATGACCGGCGGCCAGGTCTCGCCGACGACGCCCTTCGGCGCTCCGACGGCAACGACACCGTACAATAACGCCGAGTATCCGTTGAACGTTGCGGAATTGGTCGCCGCAGCCGGGGCGAACTACGTCGCCCGCTGGACAACGTTCCATATGCGCCAGCTCATCCGCACCATGAAGGAGGCTCTGAAAGTAAAGGGCTTCGCCTTCGTCGAGATCATCTCGCAGTGCCCGGTGAGCTATGGGAAGAAGGTGGGGTTGCGTGACGGCGTCGCTTACATGAAGTATTTCAAGAAGGCCTCGGTCCGCGCCGCGAAGGCGGCGAAGATGAGCGAGGAGGAACTGGCGGGGAAGATCGTAGTGGGCAAGCTGGTCGAGCGCGACCGCGTCGAGTTCACCGAAGGCCTGAGACGCATAAACGAGAGTTGTAGTGCCGGGTCGTCCGCGGCGTAGGGAACACGATCAAGGAGTAGTCTTCCAGAACCGGCTCTCGACCGTGTATCTCTGATCAGTTAGTTGTATATCGGAGACGCGTGGCCGCTTACCACAGATGGCAACGGAGAAGCAATGAACATCAGGCTTGCGGGGTTCGGCGGACAGGGCATCGTCATGGCCGGGTACGTGCTCGGACACGGCGGGATTCTCGAGGGCGCCAACGTGCTCCAGACCCAGTCCTACGGAAGCGAGTCGCGCGGCGGAGCTTCCAAGAGCGACGTGATCATCTCCGATGGCGAGATACTCGATCTTGCTCCATCGGAACTGGACGTGCTTGTTGCCATGGCCCAGCCCGCGCTCGACAAATTTCTCCCCAACCTCAAACCGGACGGCACACTCATCTACGAGAGCGACATGGTTAAGCCGTCCGGCGATAGCATCCGGGCGTTCGGCCTGCCCGCCACGAACATCGCCAAGGAGCAGTTCGGACGCGAGGTCGTAGCCAACGTGATCATGCTCGGGTTCCTCGCCGGCCTGACAGGCGCGGTATCACGTGATTCACTTAGAACAGCCGTCGCCCAGAACGTTCCGCAAAAGACCGTAGACCTGAACCTCGACGCGTTCGAGGAGGGGTTCAAGCGCGGCGCAGAGGCAAAGTGCGGCGCGACGACACCTTCCAACTGACGACGCATCAGCCTGCTGCTGTACCTTGGACATCCGCGCACGGGTCGTGAGCGCCGGTCCACAGTTGCGTCACCCAACGCACGTCCAAGCTGCTGGATGCCAAAATGGCAGGGAGCGTACGACTTCGGACGCTTGACCCTTGCGCAGGGGTGTGACTACGATAGCTTCCGGTGCCGTGCCTTCCTCCGCCCCGCACGGCCGAGAGGCCGGCGTGGGCCCGGGCCGGGACCACGACCGGACAACCAAGGGACTTATGTGAAGGCTTGTCGATTAGACAGCCGAGCGGGCAGACCGCGGCGGCGGCCCGGATTGGCTCCCCGTTGAGCCCACGGCTGCGCGCCCCTGCCATGCCATCAAAACTGAACAAACTGGAGTGCAACCGTGCCGGACTCAGCAACACCAGACTTCTACGGTATCGATCCCCTGCTTACCGAGGATGAGCGCCACGTGCGCGACGCCACGGCCCGCTTTGTCGACGACAAGGTGCTGCCGATCATCAGCGACTGTTTCGAGGAGGGTCGGTTCCCGATGGAACTCGTGCCCGGGATGGGCGAACTGGGGCTCTTCGGTCCGACGCTGGGGGAATACGGATCAGCGGGCGTGAGCCACGTCGCTTACGGGCTCATGTTGCAGGAGCTCGAGCGCGGCGACAGCGGCATGCGCAGCTTCGTCTCCGTGCAGAGCGGCCTGGTCATGTTTCCGATCTACACGTACGGCTCTAAGGAGCAGAAGCAGCGCTGGCTTCCGGACATGGGCACGGGAAAGATAATCGGCTGCTACGGCCTCACCGAGCCGGGCGGGGGCAGCGACCCCAGCGTCATGACGACCCACGCCGAGAAAAAAGGCGGCGATTGGATCCTGAACGGATCCAAGACATGGATCACGAACGGAACCATTGCCGACGTGGCTGTGGTCTGGGCCAAGACCGAACGAGGCGTCCAGGGGTTTCTCGTCGAGAAAAACACGCCCGGATACACTACGCGCGACATCCCCCACAAGTTTTCGCTACGAGCCTCGGTGCCCAGCGAGCTGTTCTTCGACGACTGCCGCGTCCCGGACGAGAACAGGCTTCCAAAGGCCGACGGGCTGATGGCGGCGCTGAGTTGCCTGACACAGGCGAGATATGGGATTGCGTGGGGCACCATCGGGGCTGCAATCGCCTGTTACCGTGAGGCATTGGCGTTTGCCCGAGAGCGGGTGCTGTTCGGTGCCCCGCTGATAAACAAGCAGAGCATTCAGCTTCGCCTGGCCGACATGCTGCGCCGGATCACCACCGGCCAGTTGCTCGCCCTTCAGCTCGGGCGGTTGAAAGACGAGGGCACGATCCACCACTCCCAGGTATCGCTGGCTAAGTGGAATAACACGCGTCTGGCGATTGACATTGCCCGAGATGCGCGGGACTTACTCGGTGCCGGGGGCGTCAGCCTCGAGTGCAGCCCCCTGCGGCACGCGCTCAACCTGGAGAGCGTGATCACCTACGAGGGCACCGAGACGGTCCACCGACTTATCGTGGGCCGCGAGCTGACCGGCGTCAGCGCTCTGTAAGCGGGCTCTACCGACCTCGGAACTTTGACCCGGGTGATGGACGATCGTCCGCGCGCGTCTATAGGGTCCGGCAATGCGCAAGCTTCTCGGAACGTCAAGTCGGACCGCTACAGCAAGGCGGCCCGCTCGAACCACGCAACGCGGACGAACGGGCCGCTCGTATTCCGTAATGGCAGAGGATGACGCTACTTGCGCGTCGTCACCATCTCGAAGTTCATTCGCTCCTTCCCGTCGGAACCGATTTCGAACATTCTTCCGATCATCTTATCGTTGTTGATGATCTCGAGAGTCGACTTGGTCTTTTTCATGCCGCCTATCATCGGATCGAAGTTCTCACCGGTGAAAGTGAACAGCTTGCCCGATGCGTCACACGTTCCCGTCTCCGTGTAGAAGCCCGTGCCCATCGTGTCCATCCAGATTGAGATGTATTTCCCCTGGTTCTTGTCGTACCCGGTGATACCGAAGCCGGAGAAGGGCATCCCCATGGCCGTGCCCGTGTAGTCTTCGGCGAGGAATCGCCCGTTGAGGATCCACTTGCGTACGATCGTTCCGGTCGACTCCTCCGGCTCCTCGCCCACCGCATGCCAGAACTTCACCTGGCAGTTCCAGCTTCCGGAGAGCGGTTTGAGGCGGGCGTGGTTCGCGTCCGGGGCGCCAGCCTCCATCATCGCCTTCATCATCGCTTCCTCGTCACCACCGCCCTTCGCTTTCGTATCCTGCGCAAAGACTTGATTGCCCGCGCACGACAGTGCTGCGGCGAACACCAACCCTACCAACCACGTTCGAGGTTTCATGCCACAACTCCTTATGACTTGACTTGAGGTCTTCGTTCCGGCTACGGCCGGCCCGATCGGCGGAACCCTACCACACCCGAAGTGTTTGGTCAATGTTTGGGTTTAAGAAATCTTTGATTCTCGTCCCTAACTCAACGTCCCAGGTCGTCGAAACCGCACGTGAACCCC
>CBDUZY010000019.1:0-14354 GCA_965371825.1 uncultured bacterium | reverse complement strand
CGCTCCGCTTCCGACGCCGGCTTCATCAACCTCACACCGGAATTCGCCGCAGCCGGTCGACCGGACGTCTCGTTCGACGGCAAGCGCATCCTCTTCGTGGCACGTCGTGCCCCCCGGGACCCGACTTCCGTGTGGGAAATGCGGCCCGACGGGAGCGGTATCCGCGAGGTGGTACGGCCGGCCGGCGATTGTGAAGCCGCGATATATCTCTCGACGCTGTTCACGCTCAATGCGGAGAGACCCCTGTATCAGATCGCGTTTGTCGCCCGCGGTCCGGAAGGTGCTCATACCGCGCGCGGTCCGGAAGACGGTAACTCATCGCTGTACACGTGTCTGATGGATGGATCGAACGTTCGACGGGTCACGTTCACCCCGCACGGCGTATCGGATCCGCTTTTGCTGAGTGACGGTCGCTTGGTGTTCGGCACGGCCTCGGGTAACGATACGGGAAGCGGCAGCGGCGAAGCTCCCCGGTCGACGGCGATGTTCACCATCAACATGGACGGCACCGACGTGTTTCCATTTGCGGGTTTGCACGAGCCGCCGGCCCGTCGAAGCGCACCGTGCGAAACGGATGACGGGCAGGTCATCTACATCGAATCGGGTCACGCCGGCGACGGTGGGTCACTCGTTTCGGTCGCGCGGACGCGGAGCCTCAAGACGCGCCGGCTGATTACGTCAGACGCCGACGGCGAGTATCACACTCCGTCCGCACTGCCGAACGGAAACCTGCTCGTCTCCTTCCGGCCTTTGGACGACAGCACCGACCGCACCTGCGGCGTGTACGAACTGGACCCGACCACTGGAAGGCGCGTCGCCGAGGTGTACGACGATCGAGACTGGGACGAGCTTGACGCCGTAGTCGTCCGAGCACGCCCTGAGCCGCCGGGACGATCAACGGTCGTGAGTAACACGAGCGACATTGGCCAGCTCTACTGCATGGACGCGTACATCTCCGACCTACGCGAGGGGCGTGATCGTCAGCGAGGTCTGATCGCTCGAGTGCGGGTGATCACCCACACGCCGGGTCGCGACCCTCCGTCCCCGGAAGGTGCGTCGGCCACAGGTTACAGCGATCCCCCAACGGATCTGGAGGCATACACCAGGGTCCTGGGCGAGGCGAGCGTCGAATCGGACGGATCGTTCTTCCTGGACGTACCCGCACGCACGCCGCTGCGCCTGGAGACGCTCGACACGTCAGGTCGGGTGCTGGATTCGATGAGGAGCTGGATCTGGGTCATGCCCGTCGAGCGAAGGGGGTGCATCGGGTGCCATGAGGATCGCGAACTCACACCGCCGAATCGACACGCGCTCGCCCTGCGCAAGCCGCCGCAACCGATCGGTGTCGATCCTCCCAAGCCCAAGAAGAAGCACCACGGCGATTACCAGCCGAAGGAACCGTAATGAAGACGTCATGGACAGTCCATTCCCTGGTCTTGCTGGGGGCAGTGTCGACCGGCTTCGCCGAAGACACGCGACCGACCGAGTTTCCGCTGTACGTAGGCCAGGCAATCTGTCTGGAGTGCCACCCGCGGTCGGGCAGCTCCGAGTCGTCGTCTGGAGTTGATGTCAATCACACCCACGACGGGTCTCCCGCCATACGACAACCAGGTCTGGCACCCGGTGGGCCGTGCACGCTTAAGCCGAACCCGAAGCACAACCACACATACGAGCTTCTGTCAAAGGAGGAGGCTCGATCGATCGCCGCTCTCAGTGGGATCGTCGACCGGCCCACCGACAGCCGCATCTGCCTGAGCTGCCACGCAGCCGCCGCCGACGAAGGACCGCGATGGACGACAAGCACTTTCTCCATCGAGGACGGCGTTCAATGTGAAGCCTGCCACGGCGCCGGCAGTCTTCACGTGGAGGCCGTGCGGTCGAAGAGCGCCCCCGGCATGTTAGACAAACGCCCACTGATCCGACGCGGAGATCATGCTAACTGCAAGCTCTGTCACGTGGAGAAGCCCTCACATCACGCGGTCCTGAAAGAGGGATTCACCCTCTCACCGGCCGATTACCGGTATAAGACGCCGGTCAACCTCGCGGTCTCGGCAAACGGCGAGCGCATCTATGTAGTCTGCGAACACAGCGACAGCGTGATCGTGGTGGACTCCGCGATAGGAGCAGTGGTTAAGGAGATTCCCGTCGGCAGGCGGCCTCACGATGCCGCGCTTAGCCCTGACGGAACAAGAGTATACGTGTCCAATCGCATGAGCGCATCACTGAGTGTGATTGACACGTCGGATCTCCGGGTCATCGCAGAGATAACGGTCGGCCACGAACCGCACGGCGTTGTAGTCGACCCCACCGGCAAGAAGCTCGTAGTGCTCAACACCGCCGACGACACCGCATCGATCGTCGACCTCGAGAGTTTGACCGAGTCGCGACGCCTAGTGATGGGTATCGGACCGTGGTCGATAGCGTTGAGCGAGGACGGCCGAACCGCCTACGCAACCAGCGTTCGGCCAAACCCCGGGCGCTTTCGCGATCCGCCGCGATCTGAGATCAGCGTTATCGATGTCCAACGGGGTGTCGTAACATCTCGACATCTCGCTGATGGGGCGAACATGCTCGAGGGCATCGATTACCTGCCACACGCCGATGTCGCACTTTTCACGCTCATGCGGACTAAGAACCTGATTCCCACGAGTCGCCTCGCCCAGGGGTGGGTCATCACCAACGGCCTCGGCGTTGTGTGGCCCGACGGACGCGTCGACCAGATCCTCCTCGATGAGCCAAACGAATCTCTACCGGACTTGATGGACGTGGCGGTCAGTCCGGACGGACGGCGGGCGTTGGTCGTCAGCGCCGGAGCGGACCAGGTCGCCGTCGTCGATGTCCCGAGCATGCTGGAGGTTATCACGAGCGCCTCCGATCGAGAGCGCGCCGAGGTCCTCCCCAACCATATGGGGAAAAGCGGCGAGTTCATCGTCGCGAGGATCGCCGTGGGGCGGAATCCGAGAGCGGTCGCGTACTCTCCCGACGGTCGGTACGCCTACATCGCCAACGCTCTTGACGACTCGTTAACGGTTCTGGATACATCGGCCAACCGCGTCGTGCGTACGATCGATCTCGGCGGACCGACGGAGACCACACAGTTGCGATGGGGCGAGCAACTGTTTCACGACGCCGGCAACAGCTTTGCCCGGCAGTTCTCCTGCCGCAGTTGTCATCCCGACGGGAACCACAACGGGCTTACTTTCGACATCGAAGCGGATGAGGTCGGCCTGAACCCCGTCGACAACCGATCGCTTCGAGGCATCTTCGACACGCCGCCGTTCAAATGGGAGGGGACCAACCCTTCTCTGCGCCGCCAGTGTGGACCGCGCCTCGCCGTCTTCTTCACCCGGCTCGATCCTTACACACCCGACGAACTCGACGCCCTCGTGAGATACATGTGTACAATCGAGCAGCCGCCCAATCGCTTTCGAGACCCCGGAGGGCTCACGCCGGCCCAGCGGCGCGGAAAGGCCGTGTTCGAGCGGACCACGCAAAACGATGGGAGCCCGATGGCGCCGCTCGGCAGATGCGCCGACTGCCACAACGGCGCCTATTTCACCGACCGGAGCAAGCACCCGGTGTCGACGATGATGTGGTTCGACGAGCACGTCAACGTCGATCTGGAGGATCTGTTCAACGCCGACGAGTTCGGTGAGCTAGGCCTGTACTACTTCGTGGACGTGGGCGTCGAACCGAAAGTGCTGGATGTTCCGCACTTACGCAACATCGCCGACAGCCCGCCGTACCTGCACAACGGGGCCGCCCCGACGCTCGAGGAAACTTGGACCCGATTCAACATGGTCGATCGGCACGGGGCGACGGCCGACCTCACCAGGCAGCAGATGAATGATCTCATCGCGTACGTCAAATCCCTGTAGACCCTGCGTGTCGGCGCGGAACCGAACGAGCCACTCGGCGCGTGTCGGTGCTATGCTGATCGGCATAGCCCTCTCATGTGGAGTGGGAATCACAACGGCTCTCGGCGATTCGCGCGGCGCTGTGCCCAAAGAAGATGCGACGATCCACACGGACTGGCGGACATTCACGACCAGCGACGGACTTCCCCACGACTCGATCCGGGCGATTCACGTGCTCGGCGAACAGGTATGGGTTGGAACCGACGGCGGCCTTGCCCTGTTCGAGGGGGATAAATGGAGTGCCTGGACGCGAGATGACGGGCTGCCGGTGAGCGTAATCATGGCCATCGACGTCGATCCCGAGACTCGCGACGTTTGGCTGGGCACTTGGGGCGGCGGTCTTGTTCGATTCAGCGGCGGACGCTTCGACCTGTTCGATCAACTCAACAGCGGCTTGGCCAGTGATCTGATCTTCGACGTCGCCGTCGTCGGAAGTCACGTCTGGGCGGCGACGAGCGGCGGCGTCAGCTCTTACGACGCGTCGGCCGATACGTGGGAGCTGTACCACCCGAAAAGGGCGTACGCCCCGGAATCAGCCGTGACGGCACTTGTCGCTTTCGGTGGCGATCTGTACGCGGGATTGTGGCGGGGCGGAGTGGAACGGTTCGACTCCACGGCAAAACGATGGGAACCGATCCTCACTCACCTATCGGAAGACGTTGGGCGGGACCTCCCTCCGAACAAACTGCTCGCCCGAGATTATGCGAGCGGCGCCGTGGGCATAGCCGCCGGTGAGTCTCTGTGGTGGGCGACTCAAAGCGCCGTCCTTCGGTTGCCTGGTTTCGGACGGTCAGGCGATCAGCCCGAGGAATGGCAAGTGTGGCCGATTCCTCGGATGGTGTCGAATCGTCGTTTCGTGGAGTGCGTCGCGTCGCCGGGCAGCGAGAAGGTCTGGCTCGGCACGCGCCATGGTCTCTACATTCTCGCGGACTCCGCCGCGAGTACGTGGGTTCATCTTCGGCGTGACAACACCGCCACCGTTCACCGGCCCGGCGGACGAGTCGAGAAACGCCTGATGTCCTCCACGATCCCCGACGACCGGATTCGCTGTATCGCGTTCGACGGCGACGTCGCCTGGGTGGGTACCGCAAGCGGCCTGGCCCGCGGTGAGAACCCGAGATCGCTTACCGCACTTCCGTTGTCAAAGGGGGACGACGCGCAAACGCGGTCGCAGCTTGCTGCTAAGACCCGCACCGATGGAACATCGGCGCCGGCTCGCGGTGGGCCGCTGGACCCGGCGGCACGCATGGCGGTAGCGATCTACGGACCGCGCAACCGGACGATCGCCCTTGAAGGTCAGATTCGGGGAGTCGCTACCGAGCCCGGTCGACCGGACCAGCTTGCGGTCGAAATCGCGGTAGAACACGCGAACGCTCGCGGCGGTTACCGCGGCTCGCGCCCGTTCAACATCGTTATGGTCTCGCCGGGATACGCCCGTTATGGATGGGGTTTGCCGGAGGACGACATTGTCATCTTCTCGCAAGATCAGCGTGTGATGGGAATCGTCGGATACCTGATCCCCAAGCAGCACATCGCCGACGCCGTGGTGCATCGCACCGAGGTGCCCTGGATGAACGTCGCTCCCACCGCAGTCGAAAGCGTCGGAACCGCGGAGGCGAATCCGTGGGTTTTCCGCTGCTACGGTGACGAGCCCCGGCGCCACAGACGGCTCCTCGACAACGTCATCGATCGTCTCGGTCACGAGCGGCTTGCCCTGCTTCGCACGCCGGATCGAGCGTCGACAGTTCGGCTGGACTGGTGGAAGTCGCACGCCGAGAAACGGAATCATCCCGTCGTGGCGGACTTGGGGTGGCCGCACGGGCCCGGCGCTCGTGCGAAGGCGTTGGCTGCTTTGCGTGCGGCAAAGCCGGACGTCGTGGTCACCTGGTGTGACAAGACTACGACAGCCGAAATCTTGCGCGAGATGCGGGCGGCGAGGATGAACCAACCGATCGTGGTTAGCTCGGCATGCGTAGCTGGCGACTTCGTGGGGCTCGTCGGGTCGGACCCGGGCCAACTGATTGCTCTCGACCCAGCGGCGTCGACCCCGGTGGCGCGCGAGCAAGGCGGGCGAGGCGCCGCAAGGACGAACAGGTCTTTCGCCAACCAGTACGCCGACCGGAACGTAATGCGACGAAGCGGCGTGCAGCCGAACCTCCACGCATACCGCTCATTCTCCGCAACCGATCACGTGCTGCACGCGATGAACGCCGCCGGCGGCGATCGCGAGGCCGTGCGAAAGACGCTCGAGGCCATGAGCCGAAGCGCAACGGGCGAAGCCCATTACGAGCGCTTGTTCGACACGGTCCAGACCCGGTTCGCGACGCTGCGGCACGGCGAGTGGACGTTTCATCCCCTCCCCACCAGCCGGGAGGAAACCTCTCCAGAGCCTTGAGCCTTCGCAGCTCCCGCTTGCCAGGTGCAGATTCATCTACTCACTCTGCAGGAATCTCGCGTAGCGTGGATCGAGCCTCGCGGCGATGCGCAGGTGACGGTCCGCCTGCTCCGGGTCCTGCCGAGAAGCGAAGGCCGCACCTAAATTGAAATGGGCGTCGGCGTGGTCGGGGTTCAGCTCCACGGCGCGCTCGAGCCGCCTTTGAGCTTCGTCAATCCGTCCGCTTCGCAGCAAGGCCGCACCGAGGTTGTTGTAGACGTCCGCGTCCTCAGGCATCGCTTCGATCGCCCGCTCATAGTGGGGAATCGCTTCGTCGAACCGGCCCTCGTGGGCGAGCAGCGTGCCCAGGTTGTAGTTTGCCCCACCCAGACCGGGATCGAGCTCGACGGCCTTGCTCAGACTCTCAATCGCTTCGTCGAAACGGCCGAGTTCCGCCAGGGCGCCGCCCAAGTCGGCACGCAACGTCGCTCGCTTGGGGTCGAGATCAACGGCTACGCTCAGTTCGTCGACCGACGCGGCGAAGTCTCCTCGACGTGCAAGAATGCCTCCGAGTTCTTCATGCGCCGAGGCGAGGACGGCTTCGTACTCCCCGGAGTCGGACCCCCACTGATCGATGATCCAGCGGAACAATCCCTCGGCCTCCTCGATGCGCTCCTGGCGCACGAACGAGTGGGCCACGGTGAGGTGTACGCGGACGTCGCCGGGGGATCGGGCGAGATGGCGGTTCGCGTACATGATGAGTTCGTCGAAAAGTCCGAGGTGCGCGGCGGCCGTCACCATGGCTCGTTCGACGTGCGGGTTGCAAAAGAACCCCCATCGGTCCGCGGTCGCAAGGTGTTCGTGAGCAGCGGAAGCCACCGCATCGCGCTCCTGTCCTTCCTCGGCTCCACTCAGTGCGGCCACCTGCCGCAAGCCGGCGTACTCGTGATAGCGGACAAAGGCGCTGTGAGCGACGAACAGACATAAAACAAACGTGAATCCGGCGAAACCGTATCCGGCTAATGTAAGCCGCCCATGTTTCCTCAGACGAAACGTCGAAAGCGTCACGTTCGGCCGAGCGACGAGCCGCACGCTCAGGATCGACAGGTACGCGACGACCACACCGAGGGCCAGCGACAGCAGAAACGGGATGCGGCCGTAGAGTCCGCGAAACGCGAGCAGGGCCACGAGGAACAGGAACGCCGCCAGCAACTCCTCCGCCACGGAGAAGTTGTAGGGCAGCGAGCCGAACCGCCCGCCGCTCGCGTGCGATTTGAAAAGCGCCGGTTTGGTGAATCCGTAGGAGAGCGCCTGCTGGGGACACGCGCTTACGCAATCGAGGTCCTTCAGACAGGCGGGATTGACGATCCGGCCGTGCTGCTTGACCTCCTCGTGGACCCGGATACCGCTTGTGCACGCCGCCGTGCAGGTGCCACACTGTTGGCACGCGTCGCTGACGCGGATGTTGCCCGGGGCAAATCGGTCGGCCAGGCCGAAAATCGCCCCGTAGGGACACACGTAAGTGCAGAAGGTCCGCGAGCCGAGCACGTACACCATTACAAACCCGCACACCACGAACGTGAGGGCGATGATCCACGGCCCGGGAAGGTTACGCCAGAAGTTGTCCGTGATAAACGACTTCCAGTTCTCGTCTTCGGTGGCCACATGGAAAGCGGGAAACGCCTTGTCGTGCCACGCGCGGATGATCTGCGGCCAGATGAACATGTAGAACGCAGTGAGCGGCGGAACGAGCAACAGCAGACGCGAGCGGATCGGCTTGGTCCGAATGCCGACCTTGCGCAAGACCCACGCGCACAGGTCCTGCAGCACCATGATGTGGCAGGCCCACGAGCAAAAAAAGCGGCCGATGATCATCGTACCCAAAACCAGCAGGCACATGAACACGAAGCCCGCGGTGATGATCCCCAGCTCGAGGGTGTACATCACCTCGTTCAGCTCGAGCGGGGCCAGGGTCTTGCCGCTGATCTTCCAGTGGATGATGTGGATGGCGAAGACGACGTAGACCAGCGACAGGCACAGAGCTCGCCAGCGGGCGAAGTTGCGTCGCGGCGTCGGCGCGGCGCTCAAGTCCGGCGTGAGCGAATCCGCAGGTTGCTTCTTGACGTCTTTCGCTTCCGCGTGGTCCTGCCGTCTCATGTTTACCAGGTTCTAAGCCCTTGCCCGAACGATCACCGCTACGTGCGATAACCTATTGCCCGCGCATGAAGATACTCATCATAGGCTCATAGCGGCATCGCTGTCACGCACGCCCAGAAAGTCCTGCGAAGCCAGAAGTGAATCGCGGGATTGACGCCCTTCCGATACAACCGTCGGACAGGAACGTTGTCTATCAGACGTTTTGTCAAGCGACGCTGCCAGACAACCAGACGCGGGCAACTCGAAATGGCGCGCGATGGCCCACTGGGACGCTGTGGCAAACATCCGGTGCGGGAAAGCCGACCTCCACGGGAACTCGCGCTCCCGGCCGTGCGGACAAGTGCGTGTCCGTCTTGTCCATCACTCTATACTACCCGGTGATGGCGCTGACGGGGGAGCTACTCCGGACCAGTAACCTGCTCCTCGAAGACCCGATGGTCCAGTAGATCAACATCCTCGTCGTCGTCAAAGTCGAGCGGTATCGAGCACTCCGCCAGCGGCGGGACGTACGCGGGATCCTCTTTCATGCCACTGAAGCAGCGCTGGAGCACGGCAATGTCGCGCAAATCCAGATCGCCGTCGCCGTCATTGTCTCCCAGTAGGCAGCCATCGCGACACATCGACTCGGGACATGGGTTCCAGTATCTGCAATCCGCGCCTAACCCGGGACACATAGGCATGCCGCCGATCTCGATGCACGAAAACCAAAGGTAATTGTGGAGGCAGAAGCCGCTCTCCGTGAGGCACGTCACGTACATGGGCGGCAGGCACGCGTTGGGGGGTGTAGTCAACGGACAAAGATCGAAACAGTCGGTGATCCCATCGCCGTCGGTGTCCTCCGGCGTGTCGCAGGCGTCGGGAATGCCGTCTCCGTCGCAGTCAGCCTCGCAGCCGTCGGGAACGAAGTTCACGTTGCAGTCCGAGCAAGAGAGGTCCCCCAAAGGGCAGTCGGCGATGTCGCAACGGTCAGCGATGCCATTCTTGTTGCAATCGGGTTCGCACTCGTCGGGAACGCCGTTGCTGTTGCAGTCGTCACTGATGCCGCACGGTTGCTCGCAGCCCGAACCCGCGCAATCGATGTCACAGGAATCGTGGATACCGTTCTCATTGCAGTCGATCAGCTCGAGCAGCGGGCCGATCGTCGTGGCCGTGACCTCCGTGGGCGCTCCGGGTTTGAACAGACCGAGCGTGATCTTGCTGCTCCCCGGCTCGACGTTGCAGTCGAACCAAAACGTGTAGACGGTGCTGAAGCGCAGGGCGTTAGCGTTCGGATCAAGATCGTAGGGGTCCGTTGACCAGGTCAAATAGCCCGGCTCGAGGACCGGCGTCCAATCCGTAAGGTCATAGATCTCGCCGCTGTGATAGTCGACGTCCCGAAATCCGATCGATTCGGGAGGCACGACAATTCCTTCTGGAAGCTGAACCTGGAAGAACTGTCCGCTACGATCGGAGTTGAGGTTCTGCAGGGCGTAAATGTATCGCCACGACCCCGTGCCTAGCTGCTCGGCTTTCGCCGCGAGGATGAACAACCCTTCGCCGGGCACCCGAACGTCCGTCTCGACAACGGTCGGGTCGACGTCCTGCCAGGCACGCACGGCCGCTTGTCCGCGCTGCGTCGGCCACCCGAACACGTCGATGATCAACGCGTAGACGTTCCCCTCGTTTTCCGTCACTCGGACCTCGCGATAGGAGGCGTTGTTGTCCGAGTTCCCGGCGGCGGCATCGTCCTGCGTGACGTAGTGTCCGTCGATGAAGTAGCGGGCGCCGGGGTTTTGGTCCGGGTCGAGATCGGCATCGTGGATCTGCAAGCGCTTGTGTATGGGCGTAGGTTCGTAAGTTCTGTCAAACGGGTAGGGGAAGAAACCGGTGTGGCCGTTAACGTCGTTACGCCAGCTCATGTTGTCCTGCTGGCCATTAAGATAAGAACTATAGGGATCGGAGCAGCCGACGCCGAGCTGCTGACCACCGTTCACCGGGTCGAGGCATGGCGAACAGAGGCTATTGGACACGGCGTAAAACCCGTGCTTCACCCAGCTCATGCCGATCTGTTGAAAGCCGTGGTCGTTTACTCGGTACGCGCTCGTGAAGATGACGGGATGCATGTTGGAGCTTGCGATCCAACTGGCACGTTCGTCACCGATATTGCACGCGTTGGTCCCGATCGAGTAGCCGGTGATATCACCCACACGGCCGTAACGGATTACACTCTGCAGGTCACCGATGAGCACGTCCGGCCCTTCGGACGGCACGTACCCCGCCGTGTTGTTCATGCCGTCGATACCAGCCATGCAAGCGCCTGGGACAGCCTCACGCGATCCCCTTGCGGCTATGTCGGCGTGGATTATGACCTGTCCGATTGCGACGCCGGCGGCCTCCGGAAGATCGACCTCCTCGGCCCACTCCGCCGTCACGGTCAGCTCGCCGGTAAGCCACAGCTCGGCTTGCGCCCTGTCGACCTCAATCGCAACCGCAGTCAGCTCGAAGGCAGGCCCGGCTTCGTCGGTCGAACCGAGGGTGCTCGAAACAAAGATCGCTCCGTCCGCAGCCACATCCAACGCGAGATTGCCGAGGACCACACGTCCACCCGTGCCGGGCACACGTACGAGCATCGCCCCGCAAGTCGTCAGGCGACCGGTGGCGAGACGGGCGAACCGACCATTCGGCGATTCGACGGCCAGCGTGGACGGGCTATCCAACTCGAACTCTATGTAGGTCTGACCGAGGGATATCTCGGCTTCGCCCTCCTCAACGACGTGTCCGCGCGGAACGAACAGCAATCCCAGGCTATCGAGCACCTCTTCCGTAAACTCGAAAGCTACCGTGCCGTCCACGACCGTGAAACGGCGAGCCTCCGCAATGCGGTGAGCCTGTTTCTCGGCCGGATCAATCTGCCTGGGATTGTCTGGGGCTGCACCCGCGGCGCATGCCAGCCATCCCGATGCAAGTGTGATCACCCCGAATGCGCTGATCATCGCTTCTCTCCGTGCGAGCGCCACCGCTACGCACAGCCCCCCGGATGAGCCCTCAAACAAACGACGGCAGGCGCGGGCGACCACCCGGTTCGGGCACCCCAGCCGACCACCCCACGGTCGTAGGCAGATGACGAGCGCAACCCCTCCCCACTCGACAGGGAAGCGCCGTTGACGGCCAGGAAAGGACCCCGATCCAACCCGCGGCGAGACCGAGATTCACCCGTCGACCGCCATTAGACCCTAGGCAGCGAGTCTAACGCGTGTCGAGTCCACGGGCAACACTTTGTCCGTTTATTTCACAGGCTGCTTCTCGCGTTCGGCGAAGTCGGCGAAAGCGGCCTGACACCCGGCCGCAGCCCTATTTTTCGGGCTCTCGCAGGTTCGCGCCGTCAGTCGGCGCCCTACGTAAATCTTCCCAGCAAGCACTAGGTTGGCCGATCACGTTCGATTGTACCTACACTGTGAAAACCAAACTCTCGAAGCCAAGGGCCGGCTCATGTTCGGCCAATGACACACGTGGTCGGCTTGACAGCTCGGCCCGGAAACCTACGCAGACTGGAGATCTTCTAGCTGGTTTCCCGATGCGCGGTAAGATAGCTATCGAACGAACGGCTGGCGAAGTCGCAGTACGCGGGGGCGAACTGAATAACTCCCAGGTGATTGGGCTCGCCGCAACAGACTATCCCTACCGCGGCAGTGGGATGGCCTGCAAGGACCGACGCATGATTAGGGCGGTACTCTTCGACCTGGGCGATACGCTCGTCCACTTAGAGACATCTAAGTTCCGTGAGTTTGTCCGGGCCGGTTCGCAACCCGCCTACGATCGCCTCCGTGAGTGGGGCTACCAGCCTCCCGCATACAACGTCTACATGCGCAAAATTAAGCGACGCTTTGTTCGCGCCCTCATCTGGTCGCGGATCGTGCGCCGTGAGGTCCAACTCGTGGACGCCTTCCGGAAATGCCACCTGGCGATGGGGATGGAACTGACCGGAGAACAGATGACGGATCTGGGACTCCGCTGCACCGAACCGCTTCGAGAGTTCTTCAAAATCGATGCGGACGCCCTGGCGGTGATGGCGGAGTTGCGTGGCTTGGGCCTCAAGCTCGGCCTCGTGTCGAACACTCTGTTTCCGGGATTCACTGTGGATGACGTTCTGCGCCATGACGGACTTCTGGAGTGGTTTCCCGTGCGGCTCTACTCGTCGGAAGTGAGGTACATGAAACCGCACCGGCGGATCTTCGAGAAGGCGCTCGAGGGGCTTGGTGTGGCCGGTCACGAGGCGGTCTTCGTCGGTGATCGACTCGACAACGACGTCAAAGGGGCCTCGCGGGTGGGGATGAAGACGGTGCTGTTCGCCCGAAACGGACGGGTTCCGCGTGGTTTCGTCCGCCCAGACCATATTGTCCGCCGTCTCTCGGAAGTGCCGCGGCTTCTTCAATTGTGACCGTGCGAGTGGGAGCTTTTTTGTGGCTGCCATCCGCGGTTCGCACGGAATGCCTTGGACACGAATCCCGGACGCAGAGTAAGGTTCTTCGTCGAAATGCGGGGATGCGGTTATGCGCGGCGAGCTATCTCCCGAAAGGCTGCTCGCAACCTATGCCGCGGGTATCTTCCCGATGGCTGACGACTCGGGGGCGATCCACTGGCTCGCACCCGACCCGCGATGCATCATCGACCTCGATGGGTTCAAGGTGTCGCGTTCCCTGCAAGCGATCCGGCGACGCGGCGTCTTCGAGGTTTCGGTCAATCGCGACTTCGAAGCGGTGATCGACGCCTGTGCTCGGCGCAGCGAGGGGACGTGGATTTCACCGAGGATACGAACGGCCTATTGCGAGTTGCACCGGCTCGGATTCGCCCACAGTGTGGAATGCCGGCGGCAGGAAGCTCTTGCCGGCGGGCTTTATGGTGTCGCGATCGGTGGGGCGTTCTTCGGGGAATCCATGTTTCACCGTGAAAGCGACGCCTCGAAGGTGGCCCTAGTGGCTCTCGTCGAGCGGATGCGGCAGCGAGGATTCGTCTTGCTGGACGTGCAGTTCTCGACCGATCACCTCCGCCGGTTCGGCGCGGTCGAGATCCCGCGCGACGAGTACGAGAGCAGGCTGCGGGATGCCGTCCGGCGGCCCTGCTCATTCGTCGACGGGGCGCCGGCCGTCACAGCCTCGCCGCGCTTCGATCGTGAGGGAGTTTCTGAAACAGGATCGGATACGTCCGGCGATGACCAGTAGCACCACACCGGCGGTCGGCAACGAGCTGTTCGTACACAACATGCGCCTGCTCTGGCGCCACGACCCCGACACGGCCCTGAAGGTTGACGCCGTTTTGGACGACGAGCGTTTTCCGCTGGAGAAGACACGAAGCGAAGCGTGGACGGCGAAGGTGGTCGGGGCCGGTGGAGCATCGACGTACCTGCACAGCCGGCACGATCCGGAAGCGGAGGCGCGGCGCTGGGCTGATTCCATCGACGTCGAGGACACCTTCTGCTTCGTCGTGACCGGTTTTGGGCTCGGGTATCACCTTCGGGCACTCTTCGACCGTCTGCGTGGAGACGCCTTCATCGTCTGCACCGAGCCGTCGGTCCGGCTGATAGCCACCGCACTGACCTGCGTCGACCTCACGAAGCTCCTCTCTTCCAATCGTTTCATCATCCTTACAGACGATGACAAGGCTCGTTTGCACGCCCGCCTCCAACCCCACGCGACTTTGATGATGCTGGGGGCGAGGTTCGAAAGGCACGTCCCCTCCATGCGCGTCGCGGAGGAGGGGCACATCGCCATTCAGAATGCGATTACCGAGTTCATCACCTTCACACGCATGTCGCTGGTGACACTCGTGGGCAACTCGCGGATCACCTGCAAGAACATCGCCATGAATCTGGTGAACTACGTGAGCACGCCTCCGATCGACTTACTGCGAGATCGCTTCGCCGGCGATCC
>CBDUZY010000018.1:0-14368 GCA_965371825.1 uncultured bacterium | reverse complement strand
AACTCGCCAAGGAGCTCGGCACCACGTCGCGCGCGATCATCGACCGCTGCCGCGCCGAGGGAATCCCCGCCCAAAACAGCCTGACGAGACTTGACCGCGAAACGGAGCGTTCCGTCCGGAAGTGGTTCGGCGAGGATGGCATGCGTAGCGCCTCGACCGCCCCGTGAAAGCAACAGAGGCCCTAACGATAGATCTGCCCTCCGGCCTCCTGGAACTCCTTTGACCTCTCCGCCATACCGACCTCGATGGCCTCGGACTCCTTGACGCCGAGCTTGGCGGCGTAGTCGCGGACGTCCTGGGTGATCTTCATCGAGCAAAACTTGGGGCCGCACATCGAGCAGAAGTGAGCCGTCTTGGCACCATCTTGCGGCATGGTCTCGTCGTGAAATTCCTGGGCCTTGTCCGGGTCGAGCGAGAGGTTGAACTGATCCTCCCAGCGGAACTCGAAGCGGGACTTCGACAGCACGTCGTCACGGAGCTGCGCACCCGGGTGGCCCTTGGCCAGGTCGGCTGCGTGAGCCGCGATTCGATAGGCGATCACGCCGTCCCGCACGTCGTCGCGATCGGGCAGACCCAGGTGCTCCTTCGGCGTCACGTAGCATAGCATCGCGCAACCATACCAGCCGATCATGGCTGCCCCGATCGCGCTGGTGATGTGGTCGTAACCCGGAGCAATGTCGGTTACCAGCGGACCAAGCGTATAGAACGGCGCCTCATCGCAAACCGCGAGCTGCCGCGTCACGTTCTCTTGGATCATGTGCATGGGAATGTGGCCCGGGCCTTCGATCATGACCTGCACGTCGTGCTTCCAGGCGATCTTCGTAAGCTCGCCGAGAGTGTCGAGCTCGGCGAACTGGGCCTCGTCGTTGGCATCTGCGATGGAGCCCGGCCGCAGCCCGTCACCCAGCGAAAACGCAATGTCATACGTCTTCATGATTTCGCAGGTTTCCTCGAAGTGTGTGTAGAGGAAGTTTTCCTGGTGGTGGGCAAGGCACCACTTGGCCAGGATCGAACCGCCGCGCGACACAATCCCCGTAACCCGCTTGGCGGTGAGCGGTATGCATCGCAACAACACACCGGCGTGGATAGTGAAGTAGTCGACGCCCTGCTCCGCCTGCTCGATCAGCGTATCGCGGAAGATGTCCCAGGTCAGCTCCTCCGGCTTGCCGTCGACCTTCTCCAAGGCCTGGTAGATTGGCACGGTCCCGATGGGCACGGGCGAGTTTCGCAGAATCCACTCGCGGGTCTCGTGGATGTTCTCGCCGGTGGACAGGTCCATAACCGTGTCGCTTCCCCAGCGGGTTGCCCAGATCATCTTCTCGACCTCGTCCTCAATAGAAGAGGCGACGGCGGAGTTCCCGATGTTGGCGTTGATTTTCACCAGGAAGTTGCGGCCGATAATCATCGGCTCGACCTCCGGGTGGTTGATGCTGGCCGGTATGATCGCCCGTCCACGAGCGACCTCGTCGCGCACGAACTCCGGCGTTATGACGCCCGGAATAGACGCCCCGAAGCTGTGGCCGCGATGTTGGGATTCGAGCAACTCGGCATAGGCCTCGTTACGCTGGTTCTCGCGGATCGCAATGAACTCCATCTCCGGCGTGACAATGCCCTTTCGGGCGTAGTGCAACTGAGTGACGTTCGTCCCGAACCGGGCGCGAAGTGTGGGGCGTCGCGATGTCTGCGGGAACCGCTCCACCTGGCTACGAGGCCGCCCGGACTCCCCGCCCGCCCCGTGTGAACCCGACGACTCACCCGCGTATGATTCGACGTCGCCTCGGGCCATGATCCACGACAACCGCAAGGGTTCCAGGCCCTTGCGCAGGTCGATCTCAACGTCAGGATCGGTGTAGGGACCGGACGTGTCGTAGACCACGATGGGCGGGTCCGCCGGTTGCTCCTCTTTGCCTCCTCCTGGAGCCGACGTTGATGTCAGCGTGATCTCGCGCATAGGCACGCTTATCTCGCCATCCCGCGCCCCGTTCACGTAGACTTTTCGCGAAGAGCGAAACGGCGTTCTCTCGGCCGTCAACCGCCCGGAGTTTCCCGAGGACTGGGATGTCTTAGTCACTTGCTTGGGCGAAATACGGGCATCTTTCGTCGACGGCTTCTTCGACGTGTCCGCGACGCCACTTGGCGGAGGCTGCATCCTGTCACTCTCCTTTGCTTATCGGGCGCGGGCGTCGGGACGTGGCGAGTCGTGGCACGGCGCCCATCGATCTTCGCCTGGGCACCGGTCGGCGGCGTCGCTTCCCTACGCAGCGTCCAGCCTGGTCCGGAACGGCCCACTCCGGAATCCGGCTCTGATCAGGTTCAAGGGCTCTGTTCTCAGCCCGCCCTCGGCAGGCACACCCAGCGACGTACTTCTTGTAGCAACGAGCAGCGGCATCGTCAACTGAGAAACTCTTCGCCTACCGCTTTATCGCTCTTCGGCACTCTTAATACGACGCGATCCACAAGCCGATGTAACGACGAGACTACAGGCACCCACGCGGTCCGGTAGCCCCGCGCGCGTACCGGACGCACGCCGCGTGTCTGACAGGTTCTGCCATACGGCTGGAGGAATCATCTCATGAATGCCGAGGTTCTCGAAACAATCAAGAAGTCCGCCGCGGTCCCGTCCATGCCGCAGGTCGTGCTGCGATTCCTGGAAATCATGCAGGATCCCGAGTTCGAGTACTCGGACCTGGTCAAGGTGCTCTCGGCCGACCCGGGAACGGTCAGCGAGCTGCTTCGCCTTGCAAACTCCGCGCTCTTTGGCGTTCGGAACAAGGTGGTTGCACCCAAGCAGGCACTCACACTGCTCGGACCGAAACGCACACGATCTCTACTGCTGGGTCGGTATCTCGTCGACACCATGGCGTCCAAGAAGACAGCCGGGCTGGATATGAGCTACTTCTGGAGGCGGTCGCTGGCTTCGTCGCTGATTGCCACCCGGTTTGCCGAGACCCTGCTGCGCCGACAAAGAGACGAGGCGTTCATCGGGGCATTGTTGGCGGACATCGGCATCCCCATCCTGGCGCAGGCATTCGCCGATCAATATGCCTCCATCGTCGCAAGATTCGCACCTAATGCCTCGGGGATCACTCCGGAAGAGGAGCAGGACATCGTAGGCGTGACACACGGGGAAGTGTCAGCCATGGTCCTTTCCCACTGGACCTTGCCGGAGAGCGTTGTCTCCGCAGTGAACCTCCACCAATCATCCAACCCCGGCGACGACGACGTGGCCACGATCGCACGCATACTGAGTTCCTCGGACCGCATAGCGAAACTACTGTGCGAAGATCCCGACGCCGACCTCGTCCTCAACGTATGCACGGAAGCAATGGAATTCGTCGGAATTGACCCGACGGTACTCGTCAAGCTACTCCCCACCGTCGAGAGCGACATCGAGGAGCTAGCCGACGCCCTCAGGATCGACGTCCTACCAAACGACGTTTATGCGTTGGTAACCGAGACGCTTACCGAGAAACTCGGCACGGTAGCCGCTCACTGAGACCCTATCCCAAGACCGATCCGAGCCGCGGGCGGAATGGAATCCAGCCTTGTCGGGAGCCCTCACGAAGCAACGGAGCGCTAGGTCTTGGGATACGTTCCAAGCCCACTTCCAACGAGCCCAGCTACTCCCTCAGGATCATCCCGTCCTTTGCGACAATCTCGTCCGTCGGAATTCCATCGCAGCACCGGTGTATTGTTTCGCCCCGAATGAGTCCATCCCCGAGCCACCCTGCGTCCACCGCCTCTTCCGTCGGCACGCACAGCAGGGCGGCGCTCGCCGACCCTCCCATACGACGCGATGGAAATAATGCTCAATCGCTCCGGGAGACACCTTATCCGGCGATCCGTGAAGAGGACCTCCAGACGCGCGGGACCCGCCTGCCGGTCCGGACCCTCGGCAATTCCGTGCCGTCCCGCACTTTCTCGGTCAAAGACCGACGAAATTTGCAGTCCTCCGCCTCCACGTAGGGGGTTCTCTGTCCGGTAACATGCCCGATACCGGATCGTCCGATCAGCATGTGCAGGTTATCGGAATCTACCGCCCCCCCATGCCGCCCCATCACCACTGGCAGGTCCGTTTGTGGGGTCCGAATGTACTAAAGACCGTTTATCGGCGCGACGATGGTTGGGGGTGTCGCGTTGTCGGTTTATTGGTCCGCTCGGCCACTACGTGGCGTAAGCTCACCGGCAAGAACGAAGGTGGCAGGGGAACAAGCGGGCAGACAACTCGCCGAATCGTCTGGGGAAGTTTTGGGGGCAGGTGCTGAAAGGCCGACGCCCCGCCGGTCCGTGCGAAAGCGGATCGAATGGAAGGAACTGCGAGCCCGTTGCCGGTTTGCGTACCGGCGACACAGGACCGTGAAGCAGGCCGTCGAGACCTTTACAAAGCTATCGACGCCATCGTGTTCTCGCGGCGCTTTTGGAGGCACGAACCAGGATGAGTCGGATCAATACAAACGTTCAGTCGTTGATCGCACGACGCGCCGTCAGCATCAACAACGCCTCACTCAACCAGGCCCTCGAACGCCTCAGTTCCGGTCTGCGCATTAACAGCGGAAAGGATGACCCGGCGGGCCTGATCGCGTCCGAGACACTGCGCTCCAGTATTCGCGCAATCTCCAGCGCCATCGACAACGCCAACCGGGCCGACACAATCGTCGCCGTGGCGGAGGGCGGACTGCAGGAGGTCAGTGCCCTTCTGCTCGAACTCGAGAATCTCGTCGACCGGACCGCGAACGAAGCTGGTCTTACCGGCGAGGAGGTCACCGCTAACCAGTTGCAGATCGACTCCATCCTCCAGTCGATCGATCGCCTGGCCGAGGCGACCGCCTTTGGAGACAAGAAGCTCCTAAACGGGACGCTCGCGTTCACTACATCCGGTGTAAACGTAACGGAAGCCACCGGCGCCGCCGTCGACCATCTGAACAACGTGCAGATCAACTCGGCCAAGGTACCGAACAACTCGTTCCGCGGTGTTACCGTGAACGTCGTCGCACGTTCCGAGACGGCACTCCTTAGCGCGGTTCTCGCGGGCACCGACGGCGCCGGCGTCCAGAACGGAACGCTGGGAGCTGCAACGACGATCCAGATCAGGGGGAACTACGGTACGGAAACGATAAGCTTCGCGTCGGGCACCAGCGCGGCCGATATTGCGGCCGCTATCAACGCATCCAAGGAGATGACCGGCGTTACCGCGACGGCGTCAGCCGCCGCCGGGGGGGCGGACTCGCTTGTCTTGCAAAGCATCGACTTCGGCGCAGACGCGTTCGTCCGGGTCTCGGTCCTCGAGAATGTCGCGACCGCCTTCGACTCCCAGGGCGCCGAGGCCAACGATGAGGGCGTGGACGGCACGGTAACCATCAACGGAACCAACGCCGTGGTGAAGGGGCTGAACGCCTCGGTACGAACCAACGCACTCTCGCTCGACCTCAGAATGACCTCCACATTCGGCGGAACGACGGGCGGCACGACGTCCTTCGAGATCACCGGTGGAGGCGCCGTGTTCTCGATCTCCCCGACCGTGGGACTTTCCGGTCAGGAGACGATCGGCATCAATGAGGTTTCCGCGTCGAAACTCGGTGACGCCGGAGTTGGGTTCCTCTCGACGCTACGAACCGGGTTAACCAACGACCTGTCGAGCAAGAACTTCACGACCGCCCAGCGGATCGTCCGCGCCGCGATCAACGAGGTCGCCAGTTTGCGCGGTCGCCTGGGCTCGTTCCAGAAAGACACGCTTATCACGACGATCAACTCGCTGGGGGTGGCGAGGGAGAACGTGACCGCGGCCGAGAGCGCAATCAGGGATGCGGACTTCGCCGTCGAGACGTCCAATCTGACAAGGGCGCAAATACTGGTGTCCGCATCGACGTCGGTTCTGCAGCTCGCCAACGCCCAGGCGCAGAACGCCCTGTCACTGCTCCAGTAAGAGCTACCGGGCTCGCACAGGCCATTTGACCTGGAATCGCACGGGCGGGCTGCCCGATGCTCATCCGCTCTGACTGCCCGGAATGCCGCCCCACACCACTTGTGGAGCGCGGTATCACTCCAGTCGCCGACTCAAGAAGGTCCGATCATTCGTCGAAATACCGGAAGCCCCCTGGAGCGCGCGGTGCGCCGAACTGATTACCGCCAATCCGCGCCGCTGGGGCAGGCGAAGGGTGAGGAGAAGCGCGAGGGTCGCACATGGTGGTGCGACTTGCGGGTAATCCGCCGTGCGAGGCGCTGCCCGATCCGTCACGGAAGACACGATGAGTCGCATCAACACCAACGTCGCCGCCCTTCGGGCAATCAACCGCCTCGGTCGCAACCAGCGCGATCTCGACATCCGTCTCGAACGCCTCAGCACCGGACTGCGAATCAACCGCGGGCGCGATGACCCTGCGGGTCTGATCGCCTCCGAACACCTTCGATTCGAGATCCGCGGAATCCAGCAGGCGATCGAGAACTCGACACGGGCGGACAACGTGGTCTCGACCGCCGAGGGAGCCCTCAACGAAGTCTCCGCCCTTCTGCTCGACATGCAGGCACTCGTCATCGCCGCGGCGAACGAGAGCGGCTTGACCGTGGAGGAAGTCAACGCGAACCAGCTTCAGATCGATTCGATTCTGGCGAGCATAGACCGGATAGCAAACTCAACGACCTTCGCGGGTAGGAAGCTCCTTGACGGAAGCCAGGGATACTTCCTCTCTGCTCTGCCGACCGCCGCGTTGGCATCCGTCGATGTGTTCGCGGCCCACGTACCGCACGGAAGCACCCGGAGCTTCTCCGTCAAGGTGACGCAATCGGCTGAAACCGCACAAGTTAGCTTCATCGGATCGAACGCGTCCGGCGTCTCGACCACATCCGCGACCACCATAGAGCTGAGAGGAACTGTCGGTTCCGAAGTGCTCAGCTTCATCTCGGGTACGACGCTCGGCGAGATAGCCTCAACCGTGAATGCGCTGAAGGCTCACACGGGAGTGTCGGCCGTCGTCTCCACGGTAGCAGCCGGCGGCGCCGCGAGCGCCGTAGTACTCAACAGCACGACGTTCGGATCCGACGCCTTCGTTTCCGTGGAGCCGGTTAGCGGGAACTTCATCGTGAGCGGCAACGGATTGACAGTCGCTCGCGACATCGGAGTAGACGCCGGAGTGCTAATCGGAAACCAGCGGACTTCAGTCAAAGGGTTGCAGGCGGTTGTACGAGCCGGCGACCTCGACGCGAGAGTAGACCTCACCGAGGCGTTCGCCCAGACGCTGTCCTCGGCCACGTTCACCATCACCGGCGGCGGAGCCCTGTTCCAGACCACGCCACAGGTGAACCCGAACGGGCAGATCAACGTCGGCTTCAATTCCGTGTCGACGACACAGCTCGGCACCGCCCTCAATGGACTGCTCTACACGCTTCGCGCGGGCTACGAAAACGACCTTGCGAGCAAGAACTTCAGCACGGCACAAGCCATCGTAACTGACGCCATCGGACAGATATCCTCCTTCCGGGGTCGGTTGGGGAACGTCCAGCGGAACCAGATACAACCCAACATAAACGCCCAGAACATCGCCCTGGAGAACGTCACCGCCTCCGAATCGGTCATACGGGACGCGGACATGGCGGTCGAGGTCTCGGCCCTCACACGAGCCCAGATCCTCGTGCAGTCGACGCAGAGTACGCTTCAGATCGCCAACTCGATCCCGACTAACGTGCTCTCACTACTGGGATAGCAGGGCCGATCGCCGGGAGCCCCAAACCTTCCGGGAGCGCCGTTTGAGTGCGCAAACCGCACAGACCGATAAGTAGGTATGGAGTGTCTGTGCTGTTTTTGTGCGCCGGTTCTCATGCGCCAAAGGTTCCGGCGGGACGGCAGACTGAGATGCGCACAGGGATGACTCGCTGAGGCGAGGTGACCGGCAAACCGCGAGTTCCGGATTATCGATCCTGAATTCGCCCACTAGTCGAGGACGACATGAGCGGAATCTCCGCCGGCATCGGGCTGATCTCCGGCATCAACACAGCCGAACTGATAAACCAACTGATGGCCCTCGAGGCGCGGCCTATCGGGAACCTCCAGGCCCGAATCGACAAGGTCGACGTCAAACGCGCCGCATTCCTCGCCCTATCCGCCCAGCTGCTCGCAATCCAGAACGCGGTGGCCAACTTCGACAAGATATCGTTCTTCAAACGCTTCAATGCTTCGAGCACGAACGAGAGTGTCCTGACCGCGATCGCTGGCGAGAATGCAATCCCGGGCAGTGCCACGTTCCGCGTACACTCGCTGGTGACTAACCACTCCGTAGTAAGTCGCGGATTGGCCGACGCCGACCGAACGGCGATCGGCATGGGCACGCTTACCATCGAGATCGGCAACGGCTGGGTCGATCGCGGCACCGATCTGGACGAGCTCAACGGCGGAGAGGGCGTGCGACGCGGCGTGATCGCGATCACCGATAGAAGCGGCGCGACCGCACGGATCGACCTCTCGATGGCATTCACGCTCGACGACGTTCTCCAGGCGATTAACTCAGACACGGCGATCCAAGTCGAAGCCGGCGTAACCGGCATCGCCTCGAACGGGGCTCAAGGCGATCGCATCGTCATCCGCGACCTGAGCGGCGGGACCGGCAACCTGGTTGTCGCCGACGTCTCCGGTGGTTCAACCGCCGCCGATCTGGGCATTGCCGTCAACGTCGCCGCCGACCGCATCGACGGAGCGAACCTGATTCGGCTGGACTCCTCCACTCTCCTCGCGTCGCTGAACGACGGCAACGGGATTGCACGGTTGCGGCAGAGTGCGTCGGGTGACGATCTGCTATTCTCGACAAGCTACGGCGACTTCGGCGTATCGCTCACGGATGTCTTGCGGCTCGATACCGATTTACGAGCGGTCAACGACGGCAACGGCGTTCGCCTGGGCGTGATTCGCATCACCGATCGCGCGGGACAGTCGGCGGAGATCGATCTGACTGAGGCGAAGACGATTCGTGATGTCGTCGAGGCGATCGACGCGGCGGATGTAGCCGTCAACGTAACGGCGGTTAACTCGCGGCTGCTGATCACGGACGTGTCGGAAGCTCCCGATGAGACGGCCGGACCTCTCGAGATCGAGGATGTGAGCGGTTTCGCCGCAGCCGATTTAGGAATCGCGGCCCAGATCGAGGATGACGCCGTTAACGGGCGCGACATATACCGCATGGTAACGATGGGCGACCTCATCCGGGCCATCAACTACGCGCCCGGCAACGAATCGCTCGTTGAAGCCTCCATCTCCCAGGACGGCAAAGGAATCACCCTGCGGGCACTGGGCTTTGACAACACGGTTACGGTGAGTGCCGGCCAGGATACCTCCGGACTGATCTCCGAAACGGGCCGTGACTTGGGCCTGCTCGACGCCACTTTCACGACCAATGAATCGTTCACCTCGCGACCACTGATCGGCGGGCTCAACACCGTTCTCCTCCGGTCGCTCAGCGGCGGAAACGGCGTACAGGTCGGCGAGGTCTCGTTCACCGACGGATTGAACCAGACCACGACGATCGACTTCACCACGGCCCGGACGTTGCAGGATGTCATCGATCTGATCAACGCCAACGCGGCAAACTCGCTCGTCGCCTCGGTGAACTCAGCCGGCAACGGGATCGTGCTCCGCGACGAATCCGGCGGAAGCAGTGCAGTTCTCATCAGCGATGTAACCGGAACGCTCGCCGCGGACCTCAACATCGCCGGGACGTTCGACACAACCGGCGGCGCGGGCATCGAGAGCGGCAACCTGCAGATGCAGTACATCTCGCGGCAGACGGAGCTGTCGGGGTTGAACGCCGGCACCGGCGTCACCGAGGGCACTTTTCGAATCACCGATTCCGCCGGGGCTGCCTACTACGTGAACATCGGTTCCGACGTGAGCACGATCGGCGATGTGCTCGACCGCATCAACCTCGCCACCCCGGATACGATCGAAGCTCGCGTCAACGACACGGGCGACGGCATCGTGCTGATCGATACCGCCGGCGGCGACTCAGCGCTCGAGATCGAGGACCAGCATGGCGGTCGCGCGGCGGCGGATCTGCGACTGGCGGGAACGGCCGGCGCAGGCCAAAACAGCATCGACGGGTCGTTCGAGATTCGCATCGACGTCGGCCCGAGTGACACACTCAACGAGGTCGCCAGGAAGCTCAACGAGGCGGGCATCGGTTTCGCGGCCTCGGTCATCAACGACGGCGGCGACGTGAACCCCTATAGCCTCACGATCACCTCGACCGTCGCCGGTCGCCGCGGTGAGCTGATGATCGACTCCGCCGGCCTCGACCTGGGACTGGATACGCTCACCCGAGCGCAGGACGCGGTGGTCTCGATGGGCGTCGAAGGAAGCGCGGGCTCCTTCTTGATGACCAGTTCGAGCAACACGCTGGAAGATGTAATGCCGGGCGTGACCATCGACCTGCTCTCCGCCTCCGACGAGGATGTAACGATCACCACCGCACAGGATATAGACGGCATCGTCGAGAGCGTCTCCGCCTTCGTCGACGCCTACAACGGCTTGCAGGGGGCGATCGACAAACACTCGAGCTTCGATAGCGAGACCTTCGAGCGCGGCCCGCTCCTCGGCGACTCGACGTTGGACCTGATCCGCACGAGGCTCCGGCGAGTGGTAATGCAGTCGTTCGAGGAAACCGGCGGACCGGTATCCCGGTTGTTCTCGGTGGGTCTGAGACTCGTGGGCGACAACCGCCTCGAGTTCGACGAGCAGAAGTTCCGCGAGGCCTACGAAGAGTCTCCCAAGGACGTGGAGCAGCTCTTCACGACGGACGACAACGGGTTCGGAGCCGTCATCCAGGAAACCTTGGACGAGCTTACGCGAGATTTCGACGGTGTTCTCGCCCGCAAGAACGACCTGCTCATCGATCAGCAGGACCTTCTGAACGGCCGGATCGACCGCTTGAACGACCTGCTGGACGCCAAGCGGAGGCGACTCGAGATCCAGTTCGCATCCCTCGAATCGTCTCTGGCGGCGCTTCAGGGTCAGCAGAACGCCCTACTGTCGCTCGTCTCATCCGCCACCGGGTAACCAGTTCCGCCCGGGCCGGCCCGACATGGTGCCGGTGCCTCTAAGAGCGGCCCACGGGCGACGTTATCGGCCCTTTTGGCATTTAGGCAGCTAGATTATCTTGCCCCCCCGAACGACCGATATTACCGGCGAGATGACAACAACGGCAGACAACCCCTATCTGCGCGACGCGGTGATGACCGCCACGCCCGAGCAGCTCCAGTTGATGCTCTACGACGGGGCAATCCGGTTCTGCCTTCAGGCACGCGACGCGATCGCCCTCAAGGACTACGAGACGTCATACGAGAAGCTGACCAGAGCGCAGCACATCATCCAGGAAATGCAGAACGGTTTGCGCTACGACGTCAACCGCACGCTCTGTGAGCGTGTCTCATCCATTTACAGCTTCCTGCATCGCAAGCTTGTGGACGCCAACGTTCACCGCGACCCCAAGGACATTGACGACGCCCTGACGGTGCTTCGAGTCGAGCGAGACACCTGGCAGATCCTGGTCGACAAGGTGAACAGAATCCGAGACGGTGCGGAGCCGGAAGGCGAAACACCTGCGGATAATGAGGGCGACACTGAGCCGAGTTTCTCGGCACAGGGATAGCGCCATCCGTGAGGGCGCGGTCGCGGGCGCCGACCGCCGGTTCAACCGGTCGACTCGCGCCCGACGCGTGTCAGAACTCCGCCCGCAAACTTGCCGCCCCGAGCCCCCCTCCGTATAGTCGCGCCGTGACACCATACTCACCAGCCCCAACGATGACGCCGATAGGATCTACATGGTGCTAACCGACCGTTTGCCCCCCAGGCTTCGCCGCGCGCTGATAGTTCCGCTGTCTATATGTCTCGTCCTCGCGGTGAGCGCCGTACCGCTTCCGGCACAGACTGCGGAGTCGTCACCCGAGGCGGCGTTCACAGCGGACGCGGCGGTAAGCGCAGCCATCGCCTTTCTCGATCGCCTTGAAAGACAGAGCGACGGAGAGACTCCGCGCGAACAACTCGAAGAAGTCAACGCGCTCATTATTTCGGTCGAGCGGGCGGAGCCGACCAATCCCTGGATACCCTACCTCTACGGCCGGGCCCTCTCCCTGATGGGCCGTACCGGTGACGCGATCGACGAGTTGCAGAAGTTCGTCAAGACCCGCGAGGGAAAGAACGAGTGGAAGGCGTTTCGGTTGCTCGGGGATTTGTTCGTGGACGAGTTCCCGCGGCTTGCACAGGCGAAGTACCGCAGAGCGGCCGAACTCAAGGCCGGCGAGCCGAGCGTTTTGTACGGTCTCTCGATTTGCGCGTTCAAGTTGGGTGACCACGCCAAGGCCTTGCAGCTCGCCGACCAGGCCGCCAACACCGGCGACGGCAAGGACATTCGGCACGTCTCGCACTTGGCCCGGATGCAGATTGCGGCCGAGCAGTGGGTCCAGGCCGACAATTCCGCCGCAAGGGCGCTCGAACTGGCACAGAGTTTAGCAAGTGAACGACCCGGCGAGCGAAGGCCTCTCGAAGTCGTGAGCGAGCAGTACCGGCTGGCGGTTGACCTGCTGCAAGTCCGTACGGGTGCCGGCGGCGCTGCCGCGGACGACTTTATGAGACTGGCTGAGTTGATCCGCGCCCGATCTGAGGCCGCCGGAAAGCTCACACTCCACGATGTGCTCGGCGTGCTCGAACTCGGCGTGGAGACGACGGAACCGGACCCGCCGCCGGCTCTATTGCAGGAATACGCCGTCACGCTCGCCCAGGTCGGCCGAACCGAGAGCGCGATCGAAGCGTTCGAGCGGCTCCTCACCCTCGATCCCACCAACACCGCCGCAAAGGAATGGCTCGATCGGCTCAAGACCACGCAGCCTCCCGACGACGACACTGCTCCACCGAAACCGTAGAACTCTTCAAAGAGCCGTCGGGCGTTTCTTGCCACGCCGAATTGTGGGCGGTGCCCACTCAATGCCTTCGATAGCCCGCTGGAACCGGTCGCAAGGACATGCCGAGTTGCGGTGTCACTCGTATCTAAGCGCCTGGACGGGGTCTAAGCGGGCGGCGCGGATGGCCGGGTAGATGCCGCTTATGATTCCCACGGCGGCGGCCATGATCAGGGCGAGAACGACGATCATCGGTGGTGTGTAGGTTTCCAGAACCTGCGTGAACTTGCTGAGGAAGTTGGCGATCGCCCATCCACAGACGACGCCGAGCACACCGCCGAGCATACTGATCACACTCGCTTCGATCAGGAACTGTTTGAGCACGTCGAAGCGGCGGGCGCCGACGGCGATTCGCACGCCGATCTCACGGGTCCGCTCGGTCACGGAGACCAACATGATGTTCATGATGCCGATCGCCCCGACCACCAGCGAGATACCCGCGATGCTGTAGAGGACGACTCCGAAGATCATCGCGACTTGTCCGAGCTGCTGCTTGAACTGGTCCTGGGTGAACACGACGAAATCGTCGTCATCGCCGGCGCGGATGCGATGACTCGCCCGAAGGGTTCGCTTCACGTTGTCGATGCAGACCGGTACGCGTTTGGCGTCGACGCACTGGGCCACGAGGAATGACAGATACTTCGCTCCGAACATCCGGCCCATCGCGGTCGTAACGGGAATGAAGACCTGGTTGTCGACCTCCATGAAGCCCAGGGCACCCTTCTCCTCCATCACACCGACAAGGATGAAGCTCTTGCCGTTGATTCGGACCGTCTTACCCACGGGCGGGACGGCCCCGAACAGGTCCTCAGCCACCTTGTAGCCGATCACACAGACCATGCTGTACCCGCGGACGTCCTCGCGCGTGATGAACCGCCCCTTCTCGACCGCATAGTTGTTGATCGTGGCGTATGACTCGTTGGTACCGAGGACAGTTCCGGCGACGTTCTTCTCGAAGTACTTCGTCTGGCCGCCGCCGTTGAAATGCGGGGCGACGGCTATGATCGTGTCGGGGTTCTCGTCGAGTATCTTCTCGGCATCCTCCGGAAGAAGCGAGCTGATCTGTGTACGACGATGCCTTTGCCGGTTCGACCCGTTGAAGACGATGACCTGATCGGCTCCAAGAGACTCGAAGCGTTCGAGAATCTCCCTCTCAGCCCCTTGCAGGATCGAAACGGCGGACACGACCGCACCGACACCGATGATCACACCCATAGTCGCGAGCAGAGTCCGCAAGAGGTTCTGGCGGAGCCCTCGAAGAGCCATAAGAGTAATCTGCAAGTGAAACATAGGTTTCTGCTCTCGGCGCTCGCCCGCCTGCCGGCTATTCCCTCAGCAGCCCGGTGAAGAAGATGGGGCACGGGTTCTTAACCCGTGTTCTCACCGGTTGGAAACCGGTGCCACACTTGTTCGGTGCCCTTTCTCAACAGGCTCT
>CBDUZY010000017.1:0-14446 GCA_965371825.1 uncultured bacterium | reverse complement strand
TTGGTTCGCGGTTTTCTCGCGGTACTCGGCGCGGAATCGGGCGCAGCGTGGCGCGACGTAGCCGGGGGCGAGTATCGAACGGCTTCGGACTTGCTCGATCTCGTGGGGGCATCCTCCCCCGATCTTATCTGCACGTACCGCAACCTGCACAGCACCGCCTGGCGGTGGCCCTATAGCCTCGGGGCGCACCTGGATCTGCTCACCCAGCACACGGCCACACCCGTGATGGTCTTGCCACATCCGGAGGCCGAGCGTTTGGCGGACCACGCCCTGCAGAACACCGACACGGTCATGGCCATCACCGACCATCTCACCGCCGACAGCCGCCTGGTGAATTACGCATTGCGGTTCACCGAGGCAGGCGGCACGGTCTGGCTGACCCATGTCGAGAACGAGGCGATCTTTGAGCGGTACATGGCCGTTATCGCCAAGATTCCGGAGATTGACACCGATCAGGCACGCGAGGCGCTTCGAGAGCAACTCCTGAAGGAGCCGCGAGAGTACATCGCGAGCTGCGCGGCGACCCTGGAGGCCGAGAAGAGACCGCAAAACCTCGAAACGGCGGTTACCTTCGGTCGCCATCTGTCGGAATACCGGCGCTTGGTAGAGGCGCACAAGATTGACCTGCTCGTCCTCAACACGAAGGACGGCGACCAGCTCGCCATGCACGGAATGGCCTACGAACTAGCCGTCGAGTTGCGACATATTCCGCTGTTGATGCTCTAACCGGCATCCACAAGGAGGATCATCCACGGTATGAGTGACGCGCTCCTGGCCATGGCCAACACGCACGGTGAAGGAGGCCCGTCACTTGGCGTTACGCTCTTGTTTGCCTTGTTGCTCGTTGCGCTCATTCTCTGCCTGGCCTTGGAGGATAAGATCCACGCCAAGAAGTCGATCATCGCCGGCGTCTTCGCAATTGTCTGTCTCTTCCTGGCGAACGTCCTCCATTTGTACGAGTTCGTCGACCACAAGTTCATCGTCAGGCTTCCGCCCTTCGATCCACCCCCCGGTCATTCCCTCGAGCTGCCGGTCTTCGTGCCGGCCGTCGACTGGAGCGTGATCGCCCTCATCTTCGGAGCGACGCTATTCGTGGACGTGACCTCGCGCTCCGGCTTGTTCACGTGGGTGGCGATCAGGCTCACCAAGGCGTCGAAGGGCGATCCGTTAAAACTGCTGTGGTTCTACGGACTGATGGCCGTGGTGTTCTCGGCCGTGCTCAACAACTTGACCGCGATGATCATCGTCTGATCGCTGACCGGCGTCTCTCTATCCAAGCTCCGGCGAACGGACAAGCTTCTCGCGTTCCTGATGATCGAGGGGTTGCTGACGAACATCGGCGGGCTTCTCACTCTGATCAGCTCGGTCCCGAACATCATCGTCGGAAGTGCAGCCGGCATCAGCTTCGTGGAGTTCTTCCTGAAGTCGGGTCCGTTCGTGGTTGTGGCGACCATCGCGACGATCCTTCTCGGTGCGAGGCTATTCGGAATCGGCAGGCTCCAGAGCTCAGAGGAAAGGGCTGAAGCCGAGCTGCTGGTAAGCGGCTTTGATGAGAACGACGGCGTGGAGAGCGTCGGCTTCTTTTGGTTCGGGGCGATCATGCTCGCGGCGTTTATTCTGGTGATCGCGACTACGCCGGTGCTGCCCGTCATACAAGATCTCGGAATGAGTTACGTTGCCCTGAGCTTCGCGGCGATCATGCTGATCCGCTACAAGGGTACCGTCGACCGCTTCTACCAGGCCGTCGATTGGGATCTGCTGGGATTCTTCGCAGCCCTGTTCGTCGTGATCAACGTTATGGAGCACGCTCAGGTTCTCGCCCTGATCGGCAAGGGACTTGCGAGCGTCATCAACCTGAACGAAAGCATAGGCGGCGGCGCGGGAACCGGAGCGATCCTGGTTTCCTCGGCCGTCTTCAGCTCCGTTACGGACAACATTCCACTGTCGGCGATGCTCGCCAAGATCCTACAAGCTCAAGGGACGGCCCCGACGGATCCGCTCTGGTGGGCGGTGGTCTTCGGCGCGAACCTCGGAGGCAACCTCACCCCGATCGGCTCAGCCTCGACGCTCGTGGCGGTTACCATCATCCACAAGAACAAGCTGAAGCTTTCCTTCGGCGGATTCGTAAAGCTAGCCGTTCCGTTCGCCGCCATGCAGATCGTGCTTGCGACGGTGTACGTGCTTGTGTTTCTGCGGTAGGCCGAGGCAGTCCATGCCAGCGGGGTTACGCCAGCGCCACGGAAGCGACCACGTTCGCCTGCGGACACTGCCCCCTTTCGCGGGTTTCGGTCCGTGAGCCATACCACCCATGGTGTCCTGGAACAAGCGACACCAAACGGCGCCCGTCTTGATCGTCTTCCGGGCGGCGCGGCGGCACCAGCGTGATTCCCTCCCCATTGCCTGTGCCGGGCCACCGTGCTAGCATTGGTGGTTCAATGTTGGTCCCGCAGCTCGTTTCATCTGTCCTACGTAGCCGCGACGGGAATCGGTGAGCGCCATCTGGACCGCTGTGCGAACGACCTGAACCAACCTGGGTTCGGTGGATTCCGCCTTGGCGGCAATTCGCACAGCCTGACTAGCCAACCCGGCTGACCCCGGGGTTGGGCGCGGTACGAGACGACTGGTCTCGCGGCGACCTGGTTGCGACAGGAGTGCGCAAGACAAGGCAACACGTTAGAAACCGGAGAAGGCAACCTACATGGATAAAGCGATCGTTTCTCGGAGGTGTCGCGATGCGCAGGAGCTCCCGTCGCGACGGGTTACTTGCGATACGGGCGACGGTCTCATCACTACGGCTCTTCTGTTGGCCGCGGGGGCGGGGACGCGGCTCCAGCCGCTGACGGACAATTGCCCCAAGTGTCTCACGGAAGTGCGCGGCATCCCCATTCTCGGGCGGCTTGTTTCTTGCCTGTTAGCCCAGGGCTTCAGTCGCCTGGTCGTGGTCGTCGGTTACCGTGACGAGCAGATTCGCGATTATCTGGAGTCGCACGCATCCGGGCTCACGGTTCACTTCGTCGACTGTCGTGAGTACGCCACAACCAACAACATTTACTCCCTCTGGCGGGCCCGTGAACACATTCGAGAACCGTTCGTTCTGATCGAGTCGGACCTAGTGTTCGATTCGCATCTCCTGGGTTTGATGCGCATTCGCGATCGTATCGCCATCGCCCGTTTTAGGTCGCCGATGCTCGGGACGACTGTCTCGATCGACGAGTTCGGACGCGTCACATCCTTCCGCGTGGGGGCCGACCCCTGTGCACCCGGGTTAGGGCATAAGACCGTCAATCTGTACAGCCTGTCGACGGCAACCTGGCGAGAAGTTGTTCGACGGCTGAACCGGCGCATCGCCGCCGGCAAAGTGCATGACTACTACGAGGTCGTGTTCGCGGAAATGCTCAGCGAAGGACTGCTGACCCTTCAGTCGGTTCATTTTGATGAAGGACGCTGGTGCGAGATTGACACGCTCGAAGATCTTCGAGCGGCCGAACAGCTCTTCTTTGATTCCCGCGGGGCGTGCGGACCACGGATAGTGAGACGCTCGTACTTCCTGGGGGGATCATGACGGCGCCGGTGACGTATCGGGCAACCAACCGGAGTGGAGTCGCTGTCGCCGTGGGCACGCCGTCTCAACTCGACTACTCTAAGGTCCGAGCGTACTGGAAGCGTGCCCGGCCATCGATGCTTGGCCCATACATGATGGATGGGTTCGGGTTCCCTGCCGGTGCGGGACGCTTTCGCTTCCGCGGCGAACTGAATGCGGTCGCAGCAGCGATACAAAACCTTGGGCCAGGCACGTCGGTGTTGGACCTTGGCAGTGGCGCGGGTGTCTGGGCCGAGTACTTCGCACAGCGCTTCGCGAAGGTAGTCGCGGTCGAGGCCAGCTCAACTCTTTACGAGGTGCTGAAGGACCGGTGTTCACCCTATCCGAATGTGACGACTTACAACCGCGACGTGCTATCCTTCGAGCCGGAGGGCAAGCCCCCACTTGTGGGGGGCAAGTTCGGACCCACTGATGGGTTTGGGTTGGTTTTTCTCGGTGGCCTGTTGATGTACCTGAACGATCGCGATGTTCGGGTTCTACTGCGCAACCTGATCCCGTGCCTTGAACCGGATGCTCTCGTGTTGTGTCGGGAGTCCACGATTCGGCACGGAGTCCAGGCGCTTCAGGGGGACTATCAGGTCGTCTATCGCTCAGTTGAAACATACCGGAGCATCCTCGTCGACGCCGGCTTCGACGTCGTGAGCGTCCAGGCCAACACCGCCTATATCAACGCCCAGATGGCCTGCGAACTGATCAAGAAATGGAAGGCGCTGGTGCCGGACCGATACCGATGTCTCCCCGTCGCCGGACGCCTTGCGTACTGGGGGCTCCGCCTCGGCTACCCGTGGAACACGAGGTTGATCCCCTGGCTGCTTGCCAGGTTGGGACGCGAGTTCCCGATGTTGACGAACCACTTCTTTGTTCTCCGGCCAAGCTTGTCCCGGCGCGCCGGGACTGCGCACCGACGAGATACGTCATTGCACGGCCCGCGGATCGAGGAAGAGATGTTCGAGAACGCCCCTTGATCACACCGTTGAAGCACATCTACCGCAATCTCCCGAACATCGTTTCGATACTAGGTGTGTTGCCGCTCTGCATCCTCCTGCGGGAGGATGCGTTCGTGTATCTCTGTCCGCTCATCATCTTCAACAACATCATGGATGATTTGGACGGGATTCTGGCCAAGAAGCTGGGGCTGTGCAGTGAGTTTGGCGCCGGGTTGGACAACGTATGTGATGCGGTGGCGCACATCCTGATTGTGATGGTCGTCGGCTCCCATCATGGCGGAGTCGTGCTGGCGTTTAGCCTGCTCTCCGCCGTGGCGATTCTCGTTCGCGTTGTCCAGCGGTTGGCCCCCGTCCCCTCACCCGCCACCGGAACCGGGACGCCGACCAACGAATTGATGCGTCACCTCCTGCTATTGACTATTCTCCAGGCTTCCTTTGGGTTCGACATCGCTCCGTACCTTGTCGCGGCGTGCCTTCTGAACTCGGCGTCGATGCTTGTTCCATTCGCCATGCCTCACACTATTCGCTCCATGGCCAAATCAGCAACGGCGATCCTGGGGGTCAATGTGGCCCTTGCGGTTGCCTGGTATGTTCCAGTAACCGCGCCTTTCGTAGCCGCTGCCTTCTTGGGCACTTACCTACACTCGTTCGTCGTGTGTGGCGTGGGATGGCTCCGGAGAGCATGAACTGAGTAGCTCGGGTGCTGCCCGCCGGCCTCTTTTTGCGGCTTGGGTCCACAGGTCCCGGGCCACGCGACACCCCCGGGGCGGCGATGTTGACCCAGACCTCCGCGCCGATCACGCCGCACGCCGAGACAGCTCCCGTTGTACATCTGAGCACCTTTGCCAGTTGCGTTACGCCCGAGCTGACTTACGATGGCGGCGCTACACAAGCCATGGACACCCAAAGAGTTTCTTAGCATGAATCGTCTGCGGAGTTTGGGACCTGGACTGCTCGTTACCGCTGCGTTCATCGGTCCCGGTACGGTGACGACCGCGACCGTGGCCGGCGCCGGCTTCGGCTTTACCCTCCTGTGGGCAGTGCTCTTTTCAACCTTGGCGACGATCGTATTGCAGGAGATGTCCGCCCGCCTCGGCGTCGTCAGCCGAGTCGAACTCGGCGAGGCTGTGCGGAGATCGATAGCCAGTCCACCTCTTCGCATCGCTGCGGTCGTATTGATCGTCGCGGCGATCGGTTTCGGAAACGCCGCTTTTCAGACGGGCAACATCACCGGAGCGACACTCGGGCTCGAATCCGCGACGGGCATTCCACGCCGGATCGGAGCGCTTATCTTCGGTGCCGCCGCCTTTTTTCTGCTGTCGCTGGGCAGCTACAGGAACCTGGAAAGATGCCTGATCGGTCTCGTGGCATTGATGAGCCTTGCCTTTCTCATCACAGCGGCCATCGTTCGCCCCAATCTTGTCGAGGCCCTGAGCGGCGCTCTGACTCCCGACATTCCCGAAGGCTCGCTGATGACGGTCCTCGCCGTCGTCGGGACAACCGTGGTGCCGTACAACCTGTTCCTTCATGCCAGCGCTGTTAGAGAAAAGTGGCCCGCGTCAGTGCCGGTCGAGGAGTCTCTACGCGGGGCCCGCACCGATGCGATGTTCTCGATAGCGATCGGCGGCCTGGTGACCGCCACGATCATGGCCACCGCTGCGTCGACGTTCGCGCCGGGCACCGTGATCCGGGGCGCTGAGGACATGGCCGCCCAGTGGGGACCTCTCGTGGGACCTGCGGCCGGCCTGTGCTTTTCAATCGGCCTGATCGCAGCCGGGTTGACCAGTGCGATCACGGCTCCGCTGGCGGCGGCTTACGCAGCCTCGGGCGTACTGGGGTGGAAGGGCGGGCCGGCGACGTGGCGGTTCCGCGCGGTTTGGGCTGTGGTTCTGGTGATCGGGACCGGACTCGCCGCAACGGGTATCGAGCCCATAAAGGCGATCATCTTCGCCCAGGCGGCCAACGGGATTCTGCTGCCCCTTATCGCCGTGTTCCTGATCGTGGTAGTGAACCGCAAGGCACTCTTGGGGGAGTATACAAACGGGATCGTCGCGAATACTCTCGGCGTGTGTGTGGTCGCCGTGACCGCCGGGCTGGGAGTCTTCGCCGTGTACAAGGTGCTGGTCAAGATCGGGTGGCTCGCAGCGTGAGCGAAGAGAAAGAAGGTGCATCAAGATGCACCCTACGTGACTGGTTCGCAGCGTGAGCGCATGACGGCCGGCGGGGACGCCGGCCGCTACGTGACACGGAGGCTTCACCCGAATTGATAGGGAGGATCAATGACAAGCTTTGTCACTCACCTCGAATCGGCGATCGACGGGACGCGCCTGCCGTGCGATCGGGTCCAGACGGTTCACGAAGGACGACCGCTTTGGGTGCGGTACGATCTGGACGCTATCCGAGACAGCGTCACGCCGGAGGACTTGGCCCGGCGACCGGCAACGCTATGGAAGTACCGCGAACTCCTACCGCTCCCGCAGGGGGCGGAGCCCGTATCGCTCGGCGAGGGGACGACGCCTTTGTTGCCCGCACCGCGGCTCGGTGAATCGCTGGGACTGTCCGACCTGTGGATCAAGGACGAGTCGCACTTGCCCACCGGATCGTTCAAGAGCCGCGGGTTGTCGATGGCCGTCACGATGGCCCACCACTTCGGCTTGCAACGGCTGGCGATTCCGACTGCTGGGAACGCCGGTGGGGCATTGGCGGCCTACGCGGCAAGAGCCGGCCTCGAAGCGTTCGTCTTCATGCCCGTCGACACGCCAATCATCAACCAAAACGAATGTGCCCTTGCCGGGGCGAAGACGTTCCTCGTAGACGGACTGATCAACGACTGCGGGGCGATCGTCCGCGACGGCAAGGAGGCGATGGACTGGTTCGACTTCTCGACTCTCAAGGAGCCCTATCGCATCGAGGGTAAGAAGACGATGGGTTTGGAGCTGGCCGAGCAGTTCGGGTGGGTGCTGCCCGACGTCATCGTCTATCCGACGGGAGGCGGGACCGGTTTGATCGGGATGTGGAAGGCCTTCGCGGAACTTCGGACCATGGGTTGGCTTCGATCCGAGAACATGCCGCGCATGGTTGCGGTTCAAAGCGACGGCTGCGCGCCGATACCGCGCGCGTTCGAGGCCGGTGAGCGTTTCGCCCAACCCTGGAACGATGCCAAGACCTGCGCCAGCGGTTTGCGCGTCCCCGGCGCCGTCGGCGACTTCATGATTCTCGATGCCGTTCGCGAGAGCGGTGGATGGGCGGTCGCCGTGGAGGAATCGCGTATCGCCTGGGCGATGCGGCGGGCCGTTGCCGCCGAGGGAATCTTCGTTTGCCCGGAGGCCGCCGCGGGCGTGCTGGCGATCGAGCGCCTGCTCGCCGATGGCAAGCTCGATCCGGGGCAGCGCGTGGTCCTCTTCAACACCGGTGCCGCGACGAAGTACGTCGAGGCCACCAGCGTCGAACTCCCTCTCATTCGCGATCCAGCAAACGTGGACTACTCGGCGCTTGGCGGGTAATCGGCAAGTCGAGACTCATAATCACATGCACTTCCTAGCTGCGCCCACGCCCCGAGTGTGGGACTTCCCGTTGCTCATATATGGGACCACCTGCGCCCGCCCCTGACGGACTTATCACTCCAGCGGGACGGAAGATACATCGCAAACACTCCACCGGACTTTCCGATGGAGACTGTGCCGCTTGGAAGCTGGCGGTAGGTCTTGCTCTATACAAAGGGGGCTGTAATGACGTCGAATCGAGTCTGGCGTACCTATGGGGTGATCGTTGGGGCTGCGCTGTTCATGTGTGTGACCGCCGGGTGCGGTGGAGGCGGTAGTCTGCCTGATACGGTAACGGTCGAGCTGCCGGACGGCACGTCGGCCGTAGTTTCACTCGGGGCCGGCGTTCCGTCGCTCGCCGACTCGACTTGGCAGTTCTACCAGTCGTTCGGGTCCGGGCAGTCGCTTCCGTTCATGTTGATCACCTTCGGACCACAGGGAGATCTGGCGTCGTTCGAGAACAACTCGATCGCACCGGAGATTTTCGGTGATACGATCCTGTTCGACGGAGAACGGCACGCCACAGCCCAGGCCGGTTTGAGCTACGTTGCCGCCACGTACGGCGCGGAAACGAGCGACGCAACGGGTTTCGCCTTTCAGGGTCTGTTGACCGCGTACGCCGCGGGGTTCAAGGCGGCTGAGGCCACCACCATCGCCTCGGGGACCTTCGCCCCCGACGATCCGGACACAATGACCGGCGAATTCTCCATCGTATCCGAGGTGACGATCATGGAGATGCCGGAGGCGAACATCGACGAATCCTTCGCCTTCATTGCTCACCGCGTAGTTGAATAGCAGCGACGACGCCTAATCTTCGTGGCCGGCACGCACGTGTAACGCAGCCGTGGCACGCGGCTACTCCGCGCGTCCACCGAGGTGTTTGGCGAGGAATTTCTCGGCCCGGGCGTAGAAGTCAAGACGGTTCGCGGGCCGGGCGAAACCGTGGCCCTCGTCCGGATACTCCACGTATTCGACGACCTTGCCCGCCCTCTCGAGGGCGTCGACTAGCTGGCGAGTCTCGGCCGTTTTGACTCTGGGGTCGTTCGCTCCCTGAGCGATCAACAACGGCTTCGTGATTTGATCCACCTTGAAAAGCGGAGACCGTGACCGGAGAAACTCGGCGTCCTTGACGGGGTGCCCCACCCTAGCCCAAAGCACGGGCTCGAGCGGCTTCCAGTAGGGCGGAATCGTCTCCATGTAAGTTATCAGGTTGCTTTGACCTACGATGTCCACGCCGCATGCGAAGACATCGGGCGTGAAGGCCAGACCGACGAGAGTCGCGTATCCACCGAAGGCGCTGCCGAAGATGCCGATACGCTTCGGGTCCGCAATGCCCTTTTCAATCGCCCAGCGCACGCCGTCGATGAGATCGTCGTGAATCTTGCCGCCCCATTCGCGGTCCCCCGCGTTTACGAACTTCTTGCCGTAGCCGGTCGAACCGCGGAAGTTGATCTGCAAGACGGCGTAGCCTCGGTTTGCCAGCCACTGCACCGTTCCGTTGTAACCCCACACGTCGCGGGCCCACGGACCGCCGTGGACCTTCAGAACCATAGGTAAGTTCTTCGGCGCAAGACCCGGGGGTGTGGTCAGGTAACCGTGAATGGTCAGCCCGTCGCGGGCCTCGAAGCGAATCGGTTCCATCCTCGCGAGGGTGACGTCTTTTAGTGCCTTGCGGTTCGTGAAGAGGAGTTCCCCCTTCTTCTCGTTGCGGTCATAGATGTAGTACTGAACCGGCCCGTCATCAGCCTCGAACGAAACAAGCCACTTCGCGTCGGCGCGATCCCGAGTGATGACGTAGAAGTCCCCTCGGTGGAGCCTCCGTATTCTCGCGATGTCGTCCTCGATCGACGGATCGAGCACCTTCCAGACCATCCGTTCCCTGCGGAAGGAGACAGCCTGGACCTCCCCCGTGTTCGGATGCACCAGGGTTTCGGCGGCATCCGCGTGTTCGTCGGAAGCGAGTGTTCTCTCTTTTCCGGTCGCAAGATCGATCTCGCGCAACTCGCCGGTGTTACTGCCCGTGCTGCTGATGACGTACAGACCGCTGCCGTCGGGCGTGAAGGCAACCGGGCCGCTAGTCAGCAAGTCCTCCGCGTCCCACCCGGTGAGCATGCGCCACTCGGCATCGGGTTCGTCTCGGACATACAGCACCGCGCCGCCATCCGAGGTCATCGCGAGAGCCGCCCGTACGTTAAGCTCGTCGTCAGCCAGCCATCCGACGAATCTACGGTCGTTTTTCGCGACCAGGGTCAGCTCGCCCGTTTCCAGGTCGGCGAGGTAAACGTCATGGAGCTGTGGGTCGCGGTTGTTGACCGACACGAGGACCTGATGGGGGAGGTCATACTCGACCGCCTGGAATCGCGCCTGGACGTTTGGGAACGGCGTCAGGTCGCGATGCTTGCCCGTCTCGGTGTCCAGCGCCCACAGGTGCCAGTTCTCGTCACCGTCCTTGTCCCTCAGGTAGAGTATGTGCCTGCTGTTTTGAGCCCAGGTGTAGTACCAGATTCCGCGTTTGCGATCCTTGGTGACAGCCCTGTCGTTTTGCAGGCCCAGGGTGCGGACCCAGACGTTGAGGACACCTCTCTCTGCCGCGATGTAGGCCAGCTTTCTCCCGTCCGGCGATATCTCCGGGTTGCCCCTGTCGGCATTGCCGAAAAAGACCTCCCTCGGGATCAGCGGCGGAAGCTCAGCCCGCACCAACGAAGCCGCCCAAAGAGACCCGGCAAGGAGGAAGAACACCGCCACAGCGCGCTTCATATCAACGTTCCCTTTCGACGTACCTCGCCCACTCCGCCGGCCGCCTACCGTACGATCGTCGGATCCGCTTCGCCTATTGAGCATTCTACCCGCGTCCTGTGCGCCAAGAGTATCCGATTGTGAGAATTTGTCGGCAAGTGCAACGCCGTTCGTTCGTCTCTCGGGCCGCGGGACGTTACGGGTAACATCGGCCGGGGCTGCCCGGGACGCCGTCGCGCGGCATTCACGGATTCGATGGATCGCGTTATGTCGCTCAATCCCACTCGCCCAGCATCGCCCGGTACACGGCGGCCTTGTCGGGCTTGCCCCAGGCTTCGTACAGGTTGACGAGGCGTTCGAGAGCCTCGCGGATTCGCTCTTCGCGCCACCTTTCGGGTATCTTCTCTGCATTGTCTTTCAACTGTCTGTAACCTTCTGTCAGCAGCGGCTCGGCCTCGGCAGACTCGCCTTGGCCCGCCAGTGCCGCACCGAGAAGACTCGTCACGTGTGCGACGTGCCAGTCATCTTCGCCAAGGGCCAACTTGCGGATCTCGAGGCAGTGTCGCAGATATGGCTCGGCCTCGGCAAACCGCTCTTGCTCAACCAGCGCCGAAGCGTAGATGACGACGAAACCGGCGATACCCGGTTCGTCTTGCGGAATCGTGCCCCCACGAACCAGAGCTAAGTCACGGCAGAACCATTCGTGTTGCAGATACCTGTCCTCGGCAACGAGAAGGACCGCCAAGTCCATCATCACGTGCACGAGCTTCCTCCTGCCATGCCACGACTCAGCACCCGGCCCCGGGGTTTGGGCCAGGGCATCACTGAGCACCGCTTCGGCGGCGTCCGGGTCTCCTTTGACTTTGAGCAAATGTATCAACCGCGTCTCAAACACCGTTCGCCAGTCAAACTCACCCGGTTCGAGCCGGGTCAGCACCCGTCGTGCGGTTTCGATGGCCTCGTCGATGCGCTCGTTCTGTTGGTACGCAATGGAGAGCGTTCGGAGCTGGAATGGTGTACCACCGGTACGCTCGACCAGCCTCTCGGAATTGCGAAGCCCTTCCGCCGGGTCACGATACTCGACAGGCTCATACGTCACATGGGCGTAGGCGAGGGCGTTAATCTCATACGGGTTGGCTTGCATGTCGTCGCGGCGCGCTTTGTCAATCTCGGCCATCACGCGGACAACGTAGGGCCTAGCTTCCTCGATTCTGGCCCGAGCCCGAAAAACCCTGAGAAGCCAATCCGTATTGCTGGCCACCGAGAGATGTGCCGTACCCAGCACTCGTCGACGCGCTTCAAGAGTGCGTTTGAACAACTCCTCCGCCTCATCCAGCCTACCGGACACGAAGAGAAGGATCGCCAGGTCGTACAAAGATTGGAGCGTGTCGGGATGCTCCTCGCCGAGCACTCGACCCTTCAGATCGATTGCCTCACGGATGGTTGCTTCAGCCTTATCGCGCTTTCCTTGGCACTGAAGCACGACGCCCAGGCCGCTCAGTGACGCAAGCGTGCGGGGGTGCTCGTCGCCGAGGTGACGCCGCCGGACCTGGAGTACATTGCGATGCAGCGGTTCGGCCTCGTCGCATCGCCCGAGGTATCCGAGCAAGTCGGCCAAGTGGCTCTCCGACATCAACGTATCGGGGTGGTTCTCTCCAAGAGTGCTGCGTCTGATCTCGAGCGCCTGACGGAACGCACTCTCGGCCTGATCGTACTTGCCCTGCCTGCGCTGTACGAGTCCCAGTGCGTTCAGCGTGAAGGCCGTCGCGAGATGATCTTCGCCAAGAACGCGGCGCTGGGCCTCCAGCGTTTGCAGGGCCAGAGACTCCGCCTTCAAAAACCATCCCTGGCGGCGAAACAGATCGGCCGTCACCGCGTGAGTCCGGAGAGTATCAGGGTGCTCGTCGCCAAGTCGGCGCTCGCGGATTGTTCCGGCCACGCGCAGGTGGACTTCCGCCGGTTCGTAGAGACCCAAGCCGATGTAGGTTTCGCCGATCGTCGTACGGATCGATGCCTCGATCTCCGGGCGATCGGGGAATGCGGCGTCGATCTTCTTAGCGGCGTTGTCGAGCACCTCTTCGACAGTGATCTTCCTCCCCTGGGCGATCTCGGGGTCCGCGGACGCCAGCATGTCATCGATCAGAAACTCGTTGACGGCCGTGGCCATTTCCTCCGCCCGAAGGGCTCGATCTCGCTCGATCTCCGTGTCGGCCCGGGCACGCTCAGCCTTTGCGTACAATGAAAGACTGACGATCAGCCCGGCTGCGAGCACTACAAACACGGCCGCGATGGCTCCGAAGGCGGCCTTGTTGCGGCGAGCGAAGACGCGGAACTGGTAGACGATGCTCGGTGGCCTGGCGATGATGGCTTCGCCGCTTAAACACCGACGGATGTCCTGGGCAAGTTCGAGGGCCGACTGGTAGCGCCGTTCGCGGTCCTTCTCCAGGGTCTTGGCAACAATGGTCTCGACATCACCGCGCAGGGTTCGGTTCGCCATGCTCAGCTTGGTCGGCTGCTCCTCGCGAATAACGCGAGTAGCCTCGAAAACCTGAGATCGACTGACGTCGTACGGGAGCCTTCCGGAAAGCACTTCATAGAACACCACGCCCAGGGCGTAGACGTCGCTGCGCGTGTCGATGTCGTGGGGATCGGCCTGGCACTGCTCAGGCGACATGTACTGCACCGTGCCGATGAGCTGACCGATGTCGGTCTGGAGGGTGGTGACCGCGAGGTCCGAATCGGTCCCTCTGGCTACGCCGAAGTCGATGATCTTAACGTCGCCGCGCGAGTCAACGAGGATGTTTCCGGGCTTTAGGTCACGATGAATGATGCCCTTCTGATGGCCGTGATGGACGGCGTCGCAGACCTGTGCGAATAGCTCCATCCTCTCCCGAGTGCCGGGCTTTTTCTCCTTGACATAGTCCGTGATGGACTTGGCGCCCACTATGTATTCCATCGCGAAATAGGGGACCGTACCGGTGTCGTCGCGATGTGTGCCGGCCTCGTAGACCTGGGCAATGCCGGGGTGTCGCAGGCGGGCGAGGATCTGGGATTCGTATTCGAACCGCCGCATGGCCGAGCGCGATGCGATGCCGTGCTTCATCACCTTGACGGCCACCGTTCGCCGCGGGTGTTCCTGGATCGCCTCGTAGACCGTCCCCATTCCGCCGGAGGCGATTACTCGCTTGATGTGATACCGGGCGATCTGTTTGGGCAGGGCGGGAGGCCTTGTCGAAACATCGAGCGTCTCGGTCTGCTCATCGGCGCGGACCTCGGGCGGTCCCCCCTTCATATCGCCGTCGTCCTGTCGCCGTTGCGTCATCGCTGGCGACTCCGCCGGTGCCGAGCGGAACCATGTCCGCAGGGCTGCCGGCCCGGTATATCGGCCCGCGTAATTTACCAGCGTTCGCAGGTGGTTTTGGCCTGCAGGAAGAGCTGCAGGTAGTCACGTCCGCCGGCTTTCGAGTCGGTGCCGGACATGTTGAATCCGCCGAAAGGCTGAACGTCTACCAGAGCACCCGTACACTTGCGGTTCAAGTACAGGTTGCCCACGTGGAACTCGTGTCGGGCTCGCTCGAGACGGAGCCGGTCTTTCGAGAAAAGGGCGCCGGTCAGTCCGT